>DASPXV010000090.1:0-19301 GCA_035637115.1 Vicinamibacterales bacterium | reverse complement strand
TCACCAGCTTTCGCTCACGACTAGTCAACGACTTGTGGGGACGCAACACGGGAACCCAAACACGATATCGAACCAAATGGACGATTCGAGGGATTCGGCCATCTGTCCAGCGCGCGATAAGACGTTCGGAGCGCTCGAGGCCGTCGCCACCTCAGGGTCGGGTCGCGGAAGCTAGAAAGTGCGTCATCGACATGAAGAAACGATCCTGTTCGATGCGCTGGTGCTGATCGGCGGACCAGGATTCCACGAGCGCCGAATCGACGCCTCCGCCAAGCGCCGCCCTCCTCATGATGTCGACAACGAATCCGTATTGGTGAGCATCGCTCACCGCAACGGTGTCGGCCTCGATCGAGACCTCACCGAACCCCGCGTCGAGGAGAAGCCGGCGAAACTGTCTACCGATCGTCCCGTTGACGAGGGAGTTACTGAACGCCCGTTGAACCATGCGCGCGATCTCGAGATTATCGCCGTCGAGAATCGCGAGGTCCCAGTCCTGATCGATCAGGACGATCCGGCCACCCGGTGCGAGTACCCGAAAAGCCTCACCAAGGACGGCCTGCGGGTTCGTCAAGTGCTGGTAGAGACGCTCGGCGCGGTACGCGTGGACGCTGCCGGCTTCAAACGGCAGCTGTTCGGCGGACGCGCAGTGAAAGTGACAGGCGAGCCCCGCGCGGGTGCCTCGTCGCTTCGCCTCCGCGATCATGGCCGCACTGAGGTCAATGCCGTGCGCGGAGCCACCAGGTTCGAGCCGCTTCTCGAGATCGCGTGCGGCAGTGCCGACGCCACACCCGACGTCCACCGCCGTGATACCCGGCCGCAGCGCCAGCAGCTCGTACGAGCGCTCACGACGACGGACAACGTCGGTGAGACCTTCAATCCGATCGAGGAAAGCGAAGAACATCGCCTCTTCCCTGGTCGCGTCCACGTCGTCGAACCGCTCGAGGCGGTCGTACCCGCCCTCGGTTGTCACGGCAGCATTCCTCCTGATTCCACTGGCGCGAGTTTAGCCGGTCGCATGGTCCGGACGATATTGTCCCGGCAGGATCGCCGTAATCCGTCTGGCGTCACCCGACGCGCGGCACGTAATAGCAACTGCTCCGCAATAGCGGTCAGCCCCGATACGACGCTCCTACCACTGTGCTTCTGAGCGCATCAAGCCGCCTCATCCATATCCGGATGCGGTTCCAACTGGCGAATGTTTGGGTCACCCGTCTCACGCCACCTCACCGAGCTTTTCTGATAGCAGCGAAGGGTGGTGCCCACCGAAGCGGCGCTTGTCCACTGAAGCGGCGAAGCCGCGGAGGTTCGCCTACATCCTTCAGAGCGACAGCACCCGAACCAGGTATTACAGCGGGTTTGACGTCGAACGTCCGGCTGCGTCTCATGGACCACAACGTGGGACGCTCCCGTCACCCCGCCACGGGACGGCCCTGGAGTGCCAGGGCCGGCGATTGACGGCAAACGTCGAGCCGTCGTCGTCCTACTTCTTCGTGGCCGGATCCAGCCGCGCCCTGATGAACCCCTCCACGATCGCGCGCACCATGCCGGCGCAGTTCTTGTACGACGCCGGGGACCCGGCCTCTAGTTCGAAGTACCCAGATGCATCCTTCGGGTGGGCGATCACCTTCGACCACAAGTTGTCCCACTTGTAGCCCTGCGTGAGCTCGAGAAATCGCGCGCCCGTCATCTTCGCACCTGGTACCAGGCGGAAGCGGATGAAGTAGCGGTTGTCGGTCGGACCGGACGCCGAGGCCCGGCGCCGGCCGATGATCTGCACCACTAGCGACGCCTCGTCGGCGCCCGTCACCATCGTCATGGCCTTGTTCGCGCCGGCGCCGCGGACGAAGTCCTCCGCGGAATCGGCGAGGCCGAGGCGCGTTTCGGGCGGTTCGTAGTCGCGGCGCGCTACCGTCAGCGTGTGGGCGTCTTCCGCGACGTAAAACAGCTTCCAGACTTCCGGCGGCCAGGCATTCGTCTTGTCGCCATGCTGTTTCCGTAACTGCTCCGCGACCGCGAACATCTCCGCGCGTGTTCGATTGCTCTCAGCCTCGTGCGCTTCCGGCTTCAGGGGCGGCAACGGTTGCGTCTCGAGATGGGTGACAAGGACGGGAACAGGTAAGGCTTCCTCCGCGCGGCACTCAGCCGCAGCCACGAGCATGACGAGGAGCAGGTGAATGACACGGCGCAGCAACATCAGACCTCCCAACGCAGCCACCGGGCCGCGTACCGGCGACGCCGCGTCGCCTCTGTGGTGAACGAGGAATCCTACCCCGTCCAGCTTGTGGTCTCAAGGCATACTGGCGCGTTGAGGACTGAAGGCACAGCCGCGGGCTCGCGAGCGTGATGCCAACACGATCGTGCACGACTCGAAGATCTCACACGTATTAACACTGTCAGCGTCCTCCGTCCCTGTAGCACGGCCTGATGGGCCTGCGCGGCCTCAGTCTCGGTCGCTTCGCGGACAGTCTCGGACGTCGGTGCCATCCGACGGCTCGCCAAAATCGGGCAAGGCGCGGAGTGCCCCGAGTCGGTTCAGCCATGAAAAGATCCGGTTCCAACTGGCGAATGTCATGCTCACCACTTCTTCCAAAGATTCTCTCGCTGCGTGCACTTCAGGCGACGCTGCCGCGTCATCCTGAAAACAGTACCAAGAACTAAACGCCCGAGATCGCCCCATGCCAGGGCGTGCAGCTGCGCTTTCTTCGAACCGTCACGCACCTCGCTACGCCGCATCAATATCGGAACGTGCTCGTCCAATCGGGCTTGGCGCCGACACGCGTCTCCAATGGCGCATAGAACTGGCCGGTGCCGCCGCGGTCGATCGTGAGGATGCCCGCCCCAGGCGCCGTGCCGAAACGGCCGGCGAACGCCAAAGTCGGGTGCGGCCCCGCGCCGGGCGAGACCCAGCGATAGCTCTTGAGCGGCTTCCACGGCGTCGCGCCGTCGTACGAGATCTCCCAGTCGAACATTTCAGTCACCAGCCCGCCGCCTCCAGCAGCCGTGCGGTACTTCAGGCGGATGAGATCATCCTTGTTGTTGTTGTCGATGTCGGCGATATAGAGGCCGCGCACGTCATCGGCAAGCGTCGGATTGATGCGGCTCCAGCGCTCCGCCGCACCCGATGAAATCGCCCAGTGGCCGCTCTCAACCGCGAGGACGTCGGTGACGCCATCGCCGTTGAAATCCCCGAAACGCAGCGCGCTCATCGGAAAACTGGAGCTACCCACATCCTTCCAACCCTGGTTCGCCCCGGTGAGAGTGGTGATCTTCCACTGACCACTGGGCGTACGCCAGAAGGCATGCGTCGTGCGACGTGTCGCTCCGGGCCGGTGATCGCGTTGACTGAGATCGAAACGGCCGAATGCGACCTGACTGAAGGGCGCATATACCTGGCCGAGCCTGTACCACTGTCCCGTGCCGCCCGACGCGATCATCCAGGCGCCGCCGCTTTCCGTCAGCACGTCGCATTTATTGTCCTCGTCGAAATAGCCGAAGCGCAGCTGACTGAGTCGTTCGTTGCGCAGGGCGAGGAACCGCCACGGGAACTCGCCCATCCCCGAGAACCACCACGAGACGCCGGTGGCGAGAAATAAGTCGTCGATCCCGTCCCCGTCGAAGTCGCAGACGCCATATTCCCCGTAGGTCTGTGTGTCGAGCCGGTTGTCCGGCCCCAGCTTGATGGCGCCGATGTCCTGCCGGTACTGCAGCGCCACGGCGTCCGCGCCCCAATCGTGCTCCAAACCATGGTGAGGAAAAACGTTGTGGCTGATTTCGATGCCACAGCGTGGCGAACCGCGGACCTTGATGGCGTTGCCGCTCTCGTATTGAAAGGCGTTGTACGAATACGTGGTCTGAGCCCCGGCCCAGCCGTCGAAACCGTTGTTCCCTGTTCCATGAATGTCGAACGAGTGCGTGTGGATCGTGATGAGCGTGTCGAAGTGGATGCCGCCGTACCTCAGCACCAGGTTCTGCGTCGCCTCGTATCCTCCCATCGTCCCGCCAGCGGCAATCGAGTGTCGATTGGCTGAAAACAGGTTCTGCGAGATCCGCGCGTAGGCGCCATAGGTGACCTCGACTCCGTAGCCGCCGGCATGACTATCCAGCACGCCCCGCGGCTGCTGGTTATTGTGAATGTAGTTACCGATGATGCGCACCTGATCGGGACTCCCGATACGGCCTTGCGGCCCGTTATAGGGCGGTTCGCGACAGACGCCCTCGATCCCGCGCAGTTGCCATGCCTCCGCGAGGATCGGCGGGTTGAAGTACTCGTTGGGATCGTCCTGGACGCGGATGCCTTCGCCGCCGAAGCCAGCGACCTCCATATTCGAGATTTCGACGTCGACGCATTTGCTGATCCGGATGCCGGTATCGCCGGCGTCCTGCTGGCCGAAGCTCGGTCCGTAGATGCGGAAGCCCGAGATACGAATGTGATCGGCCGGAGCAGCGTCGCCGACCTCGCAGTCCGCCTCGAGGAATGTCCTGTCGCCCGCGCTCCGGTGCGGGCCGAACTCGAGAACGGGACCGGGCGCCGTCGACGAACGCGCTTCGGGTACCGGCTGGGGCCCGCGCGCCTCCTCCAGCACCGCGGTCAGAGGGTCGCGGCCGCCGACAGCCGAGCGACCGCGCCCGACGACGGCTCCCCGCCGGCCTGAAGGCGCGGCTGGCGGAGCTCCCCGCACGATCACCGATCCGTCGGGCTGGACGCTGACGTCCGGCGGCAGCGGGCCGAACCAGGCGACGCTTCTGATCGTCACGCAGCGAGCGATCCGAATCGGCAGCGCGTCGATCTTCGAGAAGTCGAGTACGACGTTCGGACCCAGCAGGATTGTCGTCTGCGCTTTGCCGGCGTTTTCGATGAAGGTATCGCGCAGGTGATCGTGCTGATCCTTGTTGACCGCCGGATCGGCTTCGCGGATCTCGATTACGTGCCGCCGTGGCTGGCATTGATCCAGCGGTTGCGCCGCAACCGGCGTGTGCGGCACGACCACGGCCGTGGCGGGCTCGAACGAGACGGTGGTGCCGAGCGCGAGCAACGTGGATGCGATGAATGCGCGCATTATCATTCGTGCCTCCCGTCCGATGTCTGAGGAGCGGCGGATCCGTATTCTGTCGCTCCGGGGTGATCGACCGCAAGACGTGGCAGTTCCCGCCCGGCCTCTCGATCCGCATGCTTTCTACTGGGCGTCCGATCGCGCCGGTTGGTACGTTTCGAGCACGGCACCAACGAACAGTGCAGGTTCGGATCTGCTGCACGTGGATCTGGATGGTCACGTTAGAGTGGTGTGGCACCAGAACGTCCCTGATTCGACGTCCGGCATCCCGTCTCCGGATGGCCGGCACCTCGCGCTGACGCATGCGACCATCATCAGCAATGTCTGGATGTTGAAAGACTTCTGAGACACCTGACGCGTTCTCTTCACGTATGCTGCGGCCGTGCGGCGTGCATCAGTCCCGACCATCCTGACGGCGTTCGTTGCGGGTGTCGCGATCTGGTTGTCCTTTGGTTCGCTCGCGGTGATGGACGCCGCCAGCGGCCGCAGAATCGGACTGCTCGCACCGTTCTGGTTGCTGGCGCTCTCCACGGCATCGACCGTCGCGCTGTTCTGTGGAGTTGCGAGAATCAGGCGCGCCACGCACGCCGTCATGTGGTCGCTCCTGATCCTGTTGCCGTGGCTGCCGATACCGGTTCCTGACGTATTTCTCATATGGACGGGTCCGGTGGTCATTTTCGTGTGGACGGCCATTGGCCTGGGTGCGCTGCCTCCGTTGCTGCGTCACCTGAATCCAGGTCGCGTCCGATTCCTCTTCGATCCACGCCTCGCACCGCGCGTCGCGTGCGCACTCGCGTTCGTCGCCTGTGTTGCGGTCCACTACAAGCAGCAACTCCCGCCCGCTGGAGACGAGCCGCACTACCTGCTCATCGCGCAAAGCCTGCTTCTTGATCACGATCTCAAGGTCTCGAACAACTACGAACGCGCGGACTATCTGACCTATTACGCCGGGCCGCTCAGGCCGCATTACGCACGCCCCGGAAGGGACGGATCGCTGTACTCGCTGCATGGGCCAGGCCTGCCTGTGCTCATCGCACCAGCGTTTGCCATTGGTGGTTATCGTGCAGTCGTGCTGTGGATCGCAGCGATTGGCGCGTTGGGGACGCTGTTCGTTTGGAAAGCCGCCCACGCGCTGACATCGGACGTCACGGCTGCATGGGTTGCCTGGGCTGCCGCTGCGTTAACGGCACCGGCCGTACTCGAAAGCACGCTCATATATCCCGACTCCATTGCAGGAACAGTGCTCAGCGCCGGCGTACTGGCGATGCTCACCGCTTCGTCCCTCTCGATTCGCGGCGCAGCGGCGCTCGGCGTCGGGATCGGCCTGCTGCCCTGGCTGCACACGAGGTTTGCGCCGCTGGCAGGGATTCTGACTGTCGTGGTCGCGCTTCGCATCATAGGAACTCCGGGCGGCTGGCGACGATGGTCGCCGACCCTGCTTGGATTGGGTATTCCGATCGTCGTGAGTCTGACCGCGTGGCTCCTGTTCTTTGCCAACGTGTACGGCACGTTCGATCCAATGGCGGCGTACGACGGTCGAACACCGCTGCAACCGGAACGAATGGTCAGCGGCCTGCTTGGTCTGGCGGCCGATCAGGAGTTCGGCTTGATACCCAACGCGCCCGTGCATCTGCTCTGGATCGGCGGAGCGTTGGCACTATCGAGGCACCACAAACGCGTCCTCGTCGAACTCGCATGCGTGGCGGCGCCATACGTGCTGGCTGTGGCTGCGTTTCCGAACTGGTTTGGCGGATCGACGCCCGGGCGCTATCTTGCGCCGCTCGTGTTTCCGCTGGCGGTGACGGTGGCGTCCCTCTGGTCCAGGCAGGACGACTTCGGTCGATCTATGAGCGTGGCGCTGCTGATGGTCAGCGTGCTCATCGCGTGCGCATTCGGCTTCGGTGCGAACGGCATGCTGCCCTATAACTCAGGCGAGGGGCGCTCGGCCTTGCTTGATTGGGTCGCGCCGACGGTCAATTTGCCAGGTGGATTTCCGAGCTATTTTCGAGCACTACCCGCGGAAGGTCCAGCTCGCGGCAGTGTTGCGCAGGAGTTAGTGATCCCTGGCGCTATCTGGGCCTTCACCTCGATGGGGATATGGTCCCTTGCGCGCTGGATTCACAATCGATGTGCTCCTGAGACGATCAGTCGCCCCGCGCTCGCCGCCGGATGCCTTGTCGCGGTGCTCTCGGCCGGCGTTGCGAGCACGTGGGCAATCGCAAAGGTGCCGCATGTCATCGCCACGCGCGCCCAGCTCAGACTCATAGCGCGTGAGCACCCGCGCGCGACGCCGCGAGGCGTTCAGTTCTTGCCATTTCAAGTGATGTCCTCGGCAGACGCGCTGCAACGCATGGAGATATCGACCTCGCCACTCGATACGCCTCCGACCGGTGTGGTCTTGAACCTTTCTGAGGTGCCGCCCGGTGATTATCGCCTCCGCCTCAGGTTTGCCTCCGAGCCTCGCGGAGAAATCAGCCTATTGGTCGGCCGCGTCGGCGGGCCACTCGCGACGTGGCAAGTGTCCGCACCTGACAATACCTACAGCTTTCGCATACCCATCCAGGCGTCTACGCTGACCATCGCAGGCGACGCCGCTGCGGCGGAGTCAATTCGTAGCGTCGCGCTCATCCCGATGCGTCACGTCACGGCACCGTGGGCCGCAGTGACACGCGCGCGCGCGGCGGCACGGTACGGCCGAACCGTGGTCTATGCGATCGATAATCGCATCATCATTGAACCGGACGGATTCTGGGTGCTCGGCGGGCGCCAGCCAGATGTCGTGATTACCACAGACAGTTCACGGCCAGGACTCACGTTCCAAGTCTCCAACGTTGCGATCCAGAACCGCGTCCGCGTCTCCACTGGCGCGTGGTCGGCAACACGCGAGCTCGCACCCGATGAACGCTGGCTGGTCACCGTGCCGTTACCTGATTCGGCTCAACCCGCGATAGTGAACTTTAGAGTCGAGCACGGCGCTGTGGTGGATAATCGAGTGTTGGGCTGCCGCGTCAGCATAGTTGAATAATCGCAAGAGGTATGGGTGAGAGGAATCGCAGAAGTATCGCCGCGTTCGACCGCGAGGATCGCCGGTCTCTTTGCGTTGCTGGAGGCGCTCGTTCTCATGGTCTTCCGATTCAACGCTCACGCTTTCAACATCTACTTGGTGTTTTTTGGATTCTGGTGGGTCCTGATCGGGTACCTCATCTTCAAGTCGACTTTCATGCCGCGCATTAATGGTGTGCTGGAAGCGGTTGCCGGGTTGTGCTGGCTCACCTTCCTATGGCTGCCGTTCGCTCAATATTGTGTCGCCTTACAATCAGCTCTTGGCGGGCCTCGGAGAGTTCTCGCTGATCGTATGGCTGCTCGTGATGGGTGTTGAACGCCGAACGATGGCGAGAGAAGGCAGCCGCAGCGGCGGAATGATTCGGGAACCGCCGACCCGCGAGCATCGATCGGCGCCTTTGCGCGTTTGCGAATGCCGCTGAAACTGTGCATATTGGGGCGGTCGCGAATCAGGCATTCGGACGTTCAGCGTCTGATGAGGCGCGTTACCTGTTTCGGTGACGTGAGGAGGTTCGTATGAAACGTGTGTTGTTCCTGGCGGTCGCCCTCACGGTGGCGGCTGCCCCTGCGTTCGCGCAGGAGACAAAGCCTGCGGCCAAGGGCGAAAAACCGGCAGCGATGAAGGTCCTGTCGGCGGCCGGTACGGTCTCGGCCGTCTCGGCGGATTCGCTGACCGTCAAGGGCAAGACGGCCGAGTGGACCTTCGCGGTGGACGACAAGACCAAGGTCCAGGCGATGGGCGCGAGCCACAAGACGGCCGCGGCGAAGGCGGAGAGCAAGCCGACGCCAATCACCGATTTCGTGAAGGTCGGCGACGAAGTCACGGTGAAGTACCACGACATGGGCGCGACCAAGCACGCCGCGAGCGTGCGGGTGACCCGCGGGGCTGCTGCGAAGAAGTAGTGCTCCACCTGATGCGTGGGGGCGCCCCGCCGCGGGCGCTCTCGCGCGTTTCACGTCTTTCCGATCTTAAAAACCCAACGCCAACCTTCGCCTCCTCGCCTGAGCATTCGTTCCGAGTGCTGTAACTTCACTGCGGCGGCAGGGTAGATCAACCATGACGGGATCTCAATCGCGCCGTCCCTGAGCATTCGTTCGGCATGCTGTAACTTCACTGCCGCGCCGGGATAGATCCAGCATGAGGCAGATCGCATGACGCGTTCGCGCCCCGAGATCGCTGCGCCGCTCGTCGATTTTGCCGGCCTGTACCGCGAGTACGCCGCCGACGTCCGCCGCTTCGCCTTGTATCTCTCCGGGGATGCCGCGCTGGCCGACGACCTCGTCTCGGAGGTGTTCGTTCGCGTCTGGACCGCCAGGGATCGCGTGGACTTGACGACGGTCCGTGCGTATCTGTTCGCGATCGTGCGGAACCTGTTCTTGAAACATCGGCGGGAGCAAGGCCGGCGGCTCCCCCTGGACGAGCGGATGGCCACCGGCGAGCCGGACCCGGAGCATCGGATGAGGGACCTGAGTGACTGGCAGGCAGTACTCGCAGCGCTGGCCAGGCTGCCCGAGATCGATCGCGCGGCAGTGCTGATGCGCGCCGACGAAGGCCTTCCCTACGAGGAGATCGCAGCGGCGCTCGGGATCTCGACGACGGCCGCGAAGGTGAAGGTGCACCGGTCACGGCTGAAACTGGCAGACACGCTGAAGGCGATTCCGGGCAAGAGCAGCAAGGAGTGAGGAGATGAAGATCACGCAGGACGTCATCAAGGACCTGTTGACGGTCTATCTCGCGGGCGAAGCGACAGCCGACACACGAGCGCTGATCGAGGACTGGCTGCGCACAGATCCGGAATTGGCCCTGCAGGTGAGCCAGGCCCGGAACGCCGACCTGCCGGCGGTGCCATCGCTCCCGCCCACAATCGAAAAGCGCGCCCTCGATCGCACGCGGCGGCAGCTGCGCTGGCGAGCGATCCTGCTCGGCCTGGCGATCTATGTTTCCACGCTTCCGCTCAGCGTCACCTTCAACAGCGGAGGGTTTCGTGGCTTGCTGATCGAAGATCCGCTCGAGCGGGGGATCGTGATCGCCGTGGCAGGAGCGTTGTGGGTCATCTACTGGCGCGTGTCTCGCCGGATGCGAGTCTAGGGTGTAGGATGAGCGCGCGGTCGCGGTGGTCGGGGCGGCCTCACGTCGACTGCGCCTCGTCGTGAACGGGGACAGGATCGAACGCTTGGCGCCGGCCAAAATGGGGGGACGTGGACGTCCAGGCCGGCCCAGGTCTAATGGCGGCGCGCCGTCGGCGCCTGCGCCGCTTCCGGGGGGCATCGTCGACCGAGGGATATGCCAGCGCCGGCGGCGCGGATAAAGTCCTGCCTGTGGACGTCTACATTCCCGGCTGCCCGCCGCGCCCTGAGGCGATCATTTTCGGCATCCTGGTCGCGGTTGCGCGTCTCGATGCGCGCCGCGCGGCATCCACATCCCTATAATGTGATCGCGGGCAGTTCATGCTAGATCGCAAAGCCGCGATTCTGCTTTCAGTTGCCGCGACGTGCATCGCGGTTGTTTCGGTCGTGCCGCAGACGCGGACGCTGGCGATCACTCGCGTCAATATCGTCAATGTCATCGACGGACGGATCGTTCGGAACAGCACCGTGATGATCCGCGGCAGGACGATCGCCACGGTCGCACCGAACAGCGCTCCGCGCGGAGACGCGCAGGTCGTGGACGGCCAGGGCAAGTTCCTCATTCCCGGCCTCTGGGACATGCACGCGCACATGGAGATGACGGGAGCGTCGTGGCTCCAGCTTTATGTCGCCAATGGCGTGACCGGCATACGCGACATGGGCTCCGCCGTGGACGTGATCCTCGATTTGCGCGACGCGACCGCGTCGGGTCGCGTGCTCGGACCTCGCATTTTCGCCGCGGGGCCGATTCTCGATGACGCGCCGGGAGACTGGCCGTTCAGAATGCGCGTGAAGACGGCCGAGGACGGCCGGGCCGCGGTCCAGTTACTCAAGCGCCGGGGCGTGGATCTGATCAAGGTGCACGACCATACGCCTCACGACGCCTTTTTCGCGATCGCGCAGGAGGCCCGCCGTCAGCATCTGCCTCTCGCGGGCCACATACCGTTGGGTCTGACAGCCGAACAGGTCATCGACGCCGGACAAGGCGACATCGAGCATCTTCCAAACCAGCTGTGGAGGCGCTGCTCTGGCGGCACGACGTATCACCCTGAGGCATGCCGGCCGTTTTTCGAGATGCTGGCGCGCCGAGGCGTCTGGCAGACGCCTACGCTCATGGCGATGTCGGAGATCGTGACGATCGGCACGGCAGCTTCAATGCTGAAGGCCGATCGTCTGGCGTACGCAGGCAAGTCTCTCAGAGCATTCTGGGCCGGAAATCAGACTCTCGCCGGGCCTGACACCGCTCGGATACTGAAGGCCGACGCCGAGGTCGGCGCCGTGGTCGCGAAGGACATGGCACAGGCGGGCGTTGGTATCCTGGCCGGTTGCGACTCAATGATCGCGGGCTTCTGCGTGCACGACGAGCTCGCAGCGATGGTGCGCGGAGGCATGACACCTCTGGCAGCTTTGCAGACCGCGACGCTCAACCCGGCGCGCTACTTCGGTCTCCAGCAGACGGCCGGCAGCGTAGCGCCTGGAAAAGTAGCGGATCTCGTTCTACTGGACGGGAATCCACTGACGGACATCACACACGTTCAACATATTCGTGCGGTGGTCGTTGCGGGCCAATTCCTGGACAGGAAGAAACTGGACAAGCTGCTGGCGCAAGTAAGGATGGCGGCGAGGCAGCCAGGCGAATGAGCGACACCACACCCGGACGGAATGGAACGCTGACACTGGATCAGCTGCGCGAGGGCGTCGATCGCGGCGAGATCGAAACGGTCGTGGTCGGCTTCACGGATCATTACGGCCGTTTGATGGGGAAGCGGTACGCAGCGGACATGTTCGTCGAGGATATCGCCGCTCACGGCACGCACGGGTGCAATTACCTGCTGACGACGGATATGGAGATGGACCCCGTTCCCGGGTATCGCTTTGCGAGCTGGGAAATGGGCTATGGCGATCTCCACATGGCGCCCGACCTCACCACGCTGGTGCGCGCAAGCTGGCTGGAAAAGACAGCATTGGTCTTGTGCGACGTGCACGTCGCAGTCGCGCCGCGGTCGATTCTGCGGCGTCAAATCGACGCGGCGCGCGACCTGGGTTTTACGCCGCGCGCGGCGTCGGAGCTCGAATACTACGCGTTTCAAGACAGCTATCGGAAAGCCGCCGAGACCGACTATCGTGGTCTTCAGCCGGCAGGATGGTATCTGGAGGATTACAACATCCTGCAGGGAACGAGGACCGAGGCGTTCACGGCGGCGGTCCGTCGCCATTTGAAGCAGTCCGGGGTGCCCGTTGAGAGCTCGAAAGGCGAGTGGGGCCTTGGACAGCATGAGCTGAACGTCCGGTATGCGGAGGCCCTGCAGATGGCGGACCGTCACGTCATCTTCAAGCAGTGCCTGAAAGAAGTGGCCGACCAGATGGGGATCTCCGTCACGTTCATGGCGAAGTTCGCGCAGGACCGTGCGGGATCGAGCTGTCACATTCATCTGAGCCTGTGGCGGGACGGCACGAACGCATTCGCCGGAGACACGGATCTCGGTCCGGTCAAGTGCTCGGATGACTTCCGCTGGTTTCTCGGCGGCTGGATCGCGCACGCGCTCGATGTGATGGTGTTCTACGCGCCAACGATCAATTCGTACAAGCGATTCGTGGACGCATCGTGGGCCCCGACGCGGCTCGCGTGGAGCTACGACAATCGCACGGCCGGTTTTCGTGTGGTGGGTGCGGGGCCAAGCCTCCGCATCGAGTGCCGGATTCCCGGCGCGGACTGCAATCCGTACCTCGCCTTCGCTGCATCGCTCGCATCCGGTCTGGACGGCATCCGCAACCGGATCGAACCACCCGAGTGCTTCAGCGGCGACGTGTATGCCGCTCGCCAGCTGCCGCGCGTGCCCTACGCGTTGAGAGACGCGACCGATGCGTTTGCGTCGAGCGAATTCGCGAAGCGCGTATTTGGCGCGGAAGTGGTCGAGCATTACACGCACTTTTTCAGGACGGAAGAGGCTGCTTACAGGACCGCCGTGACGGATTGGGAGCGGCGGCGATACTTCGAACGGATCTAAGACGTGGCAAAACGGCTCGAAGGCAAGGTCGCGCTGATCACCGGCGGCGGCAGCGGCATCGGGAGAGAAACGGCCGTGCTGTTTTCCGGCGAAGGGGCAGCAGTTGTCGTCGTGGACCGCGACGACAAGGGTGGGCAGGAAACCGTCGACACGGTGAAACGCGCGGGCGGTCTGGCGGTGTTCGTGCAGGCTGACGTCTCTCGCAGCAGCGACTGCGCGCGCATGGTCGCTGCCGCGGAACGCGAGTTCCGACATCTGCACGTGCTGTTCAACAACGCCGGAATCATGGACAGCCGCGATGACGATGCGGTCTCGACCGAGGAGGAGGTGTGGGACCTCACGATGCGCGTCAACGCGAAAGGGGTGTTCCTCGGCTGCAAGCATGGCATCCCTGCGCTGCGCCGCGCGGGAGGCGGGAGCATCATCAACACGGCATCGTTCGTGGCGATTCTCGGCGCCGCGACGCCGCAGATCGCGTATACGGCCAGCAAGGGCGCGGTGCTGGCACTGACGCGCGAACTGGCCATCGTGCACGCGCGCGAGAACATTCGCGTGAACGCTCTCTGTCCCGGCCCGCTGCGTACGGAACTGCTGATGAAGTTCCTGGACACCGAGCAGAAGAAACAGCGGCGCCTGGTCCACGTCCCGATGGGGCGGTTCGGCCTCGCACGCGAAATCGCCCAGGCTGCGCTGTTCCTCGCGTCCGATGAATCGTCGTTCGTGACCGGCACCGACTTCATGGTCGATGGCGGCATCACGGCCGCTTACGTCACGCCTGAATAACAGTTGCCAGTTGCCAGTTGCCAGTTACCAGTTGCCAGTTACCAGTTACCAGTTACCAGTTACCAGTTACCAGTTACCAGTTGCCAGTTGCCAGTTGCCAGATGAGCACGCACCACCAGACGATCAGCCCGATCGACGGCTCGGTCTGCGCGGAGTTCGAGCTGGCAGCGGACCAGTTGATTGAGTCGGCGCTTCAACGTGCGGTCGATGCACAGCGTCACTGGAAACGGGTGCCGGTGGAGGAACGCGCGGCGATCTGCCGGCGCATGGTGTCGTTGATGGTCGAACGCGCCGAGACGCTCGGGACCGAGCTGACCTGGGAAATCGGGCGCCCGGTGACTCAAACGCCGTTCGAGATCCGCCGAGGATTCCAGGAACGCGCCAACTACATGATCGACATCGCGCCGGAGCTGCTGGCGGACCTCGATGTCGGTACCGGCGGGCAGTTCCGGCGATTCATCCGCCGCGAACCGCTCGGCGTCGTTCTCGTCCTGGCACCCTGGAACTATCCATATCTGACCTCGGTCAACGCGGTCATCCCCGCCATCATGGCAGGCAACAGCGTTATCCTGAAGATGGCGCTGCAGACGGCGCCGGTCGCTGAACGGTACGCGGAGGCGTTCGACCAAGCCGCTCTTCCCGAGGGCGTGTTCCAGTATCTGCATGCGACCCATGACGCTGTCGCGAGGATGATCGAGGATCCGCGGATTGCATTCGTGTCATTTACCGGATCGGTGAGTGGCGGCCATGCCGTGCAGCAGACGGCCAGCAGGCGATTCATCTCATCGAACCTCGAGCTCGGTGGTAAAGATCCCGCCTACGTTCGCCCGGATGCGCCACTCGACGCCACGATCGAAAATCTCGTCGACGGCGCATATTTCAACGCCGGCCAATCCTGCTGCGCGGTCGAACGCATCTACGTGCATCAGGACATTTACGGCGACTTCGTCGACGGCTTCACGGCGTTGACACGGCAATATCGCCTCGGCAACCCGCTGCACGCAGACACGACGCTCGGACCGATGGTCCGCACGAGCGCAGCCGATTTCGTGAGAGGTCAGGTTCAGGAGGCGTTACATCAGGGCGCGCGCCGCCTCATCGACCCGCGCGACTTCCCTGCCGATGCGGAAGGCAGCCCGTACGTCGCGCCGCAGGTCCTCATCGGCGTCGATCATCGCATGCGCGTGATGACCGAGGAGACCTTCGGCCCCGTGGTGGGAATCATGCCCGTACAGGGCGATGACGAGGCGATCGCGCTGATGAACGACAGTCGATATGGTCTGACGGCGTCGGTCTGGACGACTGACGTCGATGCGGCTATCCGCATCGGAGACCATGTTGATACTGGCACGTGCTACTTGAATCGCTGTGACTATCTCGATCCGGCGCTCGCGTGGACGGGCGTGAAGGACTCCGGGCGCGGGTGCTCGCTCTCTCGCCTCGGATACGAGGCACTGACGCGGCCGAAGTCGTTCCACTTGTTGCTCAAATGAGATTCATTCGAACGGGTGCTCGTGGGCGCACCGGACCGGGAGACTTGGTTCGTCTTGCCAAGTGTCGATGATCGAGGTATCTTATGTCGATAATCGAGGCATTCGATGCCAAAGCCATCAGATTTGCTGCAGGGGACCCTTGACCTGCTGATCCTCAAGGTGCTCGCACGTGAAGCCGCCCACGGTTGGGCGATTTCCAAACGAATCCAACTCCTCTCCGGCGACGTTCTCTCGGTGGGCCAGGGCTCGCTTTACCCGGCCCTCTATCGCCTGGAACAGCAGGGATGGATTGTCGCCGAATGGAAGGATTCCGAACTCGGTCGCTCGGCCAAGTTCTACACGCTGACGCGCGCAGGAAGGAAGCAACTCGAGCGAGAGCTCAGAAGCTGGGAGAGGCTCTCGTCCGCTGTTCAGTTGCTCCTCAATCAGGCATAGGAGGCCATCGTTGCGCCTCGCCAGGATCGCTATCCATCGTCTGCGCTCGCTGCTGCGGTCGTCTCGCGCGGAGACGGAAATGCAGCGTGAGCTCACCCTGCACGTCGAGCAACTCGCCCGCGAGCACATCTCCGCCGGCATGAGCGAGTCCGACGCATATCGCGCCGCCCGACTCGAATTTGGATCACTCGAAGCCATCAAGGAGCAGTGCCGAGACATGCGGCGCGTCACTCTCGTCCAAGATTTATTCAAGGACCTCGCGTATGCCTGCCGGCTCTTTACGAAGTCGCCGGGCTTCTCGCTCACTGCCACGCTCTCGCTAGCGCTGGGGATCGGGGCGACCACGGCGATCTTCAGTCTGGTGAACGCAGTGCTGTTGCGACAGCTGCCGGTGCACCAGCCCGGGGAACTTGTTGAAGTCAGCGGCAACGGCGGGCGGGCACTGAGCTATCCCATGTACGAAGCCATCCGGGATCGCAACGAGGTGTTCTCCGGGATTCTCCTGACGTCCGCCGGACGCTTCGACGCCAGTCTGCATGTCGGGACGCTCAATGCGGGTGACGTTCACTTCTCGCCCGTATCGGGCAACTACTTCGCGGTGCTCGGTATTTCGCCAGTATTGGGCCGAGCGCTTAGCGAAGAGGATCTGCCGGCGTCGAATGCAGCGGTGATCAGCTATCAGCTCTGGCAGCGCGCTTTTGCCGGCGATCAGGCTGTGCTCGGCAAGAGCATCCGGATGGGCCGCTCGAATTACACCGTCGTCGGCGTTGCTCCCGCAGGCTTCACCGGGGTTCTCACGGGACAGTCGATTGATGTCTGGGTACCGATTACGTGGTTTGAGCAGCGATATTTGCGGAACAACGTCGCGATGATGTTCCGGACCATTGCGAGACGACAACCGGGCATCCCGCAGGAGCAAGTCCGCGCAAACATGACGCTCATCGCGCAGCAGCTCAGCGCCGCGTGGAAGTTTGAGCGACCGATTCAGGTGGAGATCGCCGACGCCAGCGGCGGTCTGACGCTGTTGCGACGGAGGTTCTCGCGCCCGCTTTGGATCTTGATGACGGTGGTTGCGCTGTTGCTGCTCATCGCAACCGTGAACGTCGCCAATCTGCTGCTTGCCCGGGCCGGTGCGCGACGCCGCGAAATGGCCGTCCGGCTATCGCTCGGCGCAAGCCGATGGCGCCTTATCCGTCAACTGCTCACGGAGAATTTCGTGCTGGGCGGTGCGGGGGGCGCGCTTGGTTTGCTGCTCGCGCCACTCGGCGCGGCATCCCTGGTCGGGTTCCTTTCCTCGGCTATGGGGGCGATGGATCTCTCACTGGATCTTGACGTACGCATGCTGGCATTCACAGTCGCGACATCGCTGATTGTTGTCGCGTTGTCTGGCCTGGCTCCGGCATTCGCCGCCACCCGGCTGGATCTGGCTCCGATGTTCAAGGGGAGCCCTTCCGCTGCACGAGGTCATAGCCCCGCCCGCCCGGCGAAGTTGCTCGTCGTCGCCCAGGTGGCGATTTCGTGTGTGCTGCTCGTGGGAGCGATGCTTTTCGCGCGAAGTCTGCGGACCCTCACCACTCTGGATGCCGGCTTCAGGCCTGAGAACGTTCTGCTTCTCGGTGTAGGCCTCGATCAGGGGATCTCGCTCTCCGACGTGGAACGCGTGAGGACATACGAACGTGTCCTCGAGCGATTAACGCGCGTCCCTGGCGTTCAGTCGGCGGCGCTGTCGAGCGAACGATTGTTCGGTGGTGGCACCTGGACGGAGCCTGTGAACGCGCGGACCTTCTCGCCGATGCCGGGACAGGACCGGGAAGCGGTGCTGCTGGTCATATCTCCGCGTTTCTTCGAGACCATGGGCACGAGGATTCTCCGTGGACGTGATTTCGAAGCGCGAGACGACGAACGCGCAGCGAAAGTGGCGATCGTCAACGAGGCGGCGGCTCGTTACTACTTCGGTCGGACCGACGCAGTAGAGCAGACATTCCAGATCGGTGACGGCAGCTCTGCACCTCAGATGCGAGTCGTGGGCGTCGCGCAGGATGCGAAGTACAGGAGCTTGAAGGAGCCGATGCCGCGGATCATCTATCTGCCTGGATTGCAGGAGCCTGGCCCGGTCGGTGCAGCAAACCTTGCAATTCGAACGGTGGGCGATCCCGAAGCCATGGCCGACGTCCTCTGGAGAGAGGCGCGCAGCGAGGTCGTGGCCCTGCGCTGGCGCGGCGCCACGACACAGGCGCGGCTGGTGGAAGGTACCGTCGCGCAGGACCGCATGCTGGCGCAACTCTCGGGAGCGTTTGGCCTCACGGCAATGGCTTTGGTTTGCCTCGGCCTGTACGGGTTGACCGCGTACGAAGTCTCTCGACGAACCGCGGAAATCGGTGTACGGCTCGCCCTCGGAGCGCAGCGGGCCGACGTCGTGCGTCTGATCGTCGGCCGCTCGATGATCCTCGTCACGAGCGGCGTCGTCGTCGGTCTCGGCGGAGCGGCAGCGCTCGCGCGTTTGGTGCAGAGCTTGCTGTTCGGTGTGCGCAGTTCTGACGCAGTAACGTTCGTCGGATCGGCAACGATGCTGCTCACGGTTGCAGCTGCAGCCGCATACTGGCCTGCGCGGCGCGCGGCGCGGCTGAATCCATTGGCAACTCTGCGCGCGGAGTGATTCCCGGTAAAGGGGAAGACTCGGCGAGAGGGTTGAAGGAAGCAGTCGCCGGCACGACCGATTGGGTCCGACAGGCAACGCCGTTAATCCTCGAGAGGGAAGAACGGTGCGAGATCGTGAAATTGAATGTGATCGTCGAAGGTGCGGGCATCGTATGGGTCAAAAACATTGCTCTCGCACAGGTCACCGCTGAGGACCGCATTCATCGACTGTTGACGGCTGAGCTGCCTGCGACACAATCTCCAGCTGCCGGGAATTCAGGCCGGCAACGCCGTCATTCCGGCATCGCGTCTCGATCAATCCAACAATTGCGCGATCTGCGAGGCAAACTCAACGGGATCCCGCCTTGCACATGATGCGCGGCGCCTGGACAATCGGCACGCGTCCCTGTGCTCAACACGGACCAAAACTGGAGGCGGCGATGCAATCAGAAAACGCTCGCATCAAACTCGACAGGCGCGGCTTCCTGCGTGTGGCCGGCGCGGCAGTTGCCGGCGGCGCAGCGTGGCTGAGCGACGCCGGTTCGAACGGCCGTCCCGTCGCCGTCGTCGAAGCGGCCCGTCCTCGTACCGTCACGCGATATCCGCTGCGAATCCCTCCGGAGGTGTCTCCCTCCGGTCTGACGCTGAGAGCCGCGCCGTCCGTCGTGAGCCTCGGCGCGACGGCCTCGAATGCGTGGACGTAT
>DASPXV010000089.1:0-33528 GCA_035637115.1 Vicinamibacterales bacterium | reverse complement strand
CCTAGTGTGACTAAGAGAGAGGGTAATAGGGTTCTCCTAGACTGTCAAGGAGGGAGAACTGGCGCAACCTCGGCAGACCACGGATGTTGCATGATTCGCTCCTGTTTAACGCCGATTCGCTCCTGAGTAACGCCGATCTGTGTAGCGAAGCCCTCGCCACACAGATCGCGACGTATCGTTAGAGTGAGAATCGAACTCGCCTGATTTGTTTCAATAGGATGCCATGCGAGTTGTCTCCCAAGGATCTCGACTGGCGCGCATGCTATGTCATGCTCGACGCGGGAGGGGCAACCTTCCATCGCGTTCCGTATGACGTGGCGACGGCGGCCGCGGCGATCCGGGCCACGGAGCTGCCGCTCGAATTCGCGTCCGACATCGAAACCGGCGGCGCGCCGCGGGCGAGCACGGGATCGAACTACGCCGCCACACAGGATAACTAACCATGCCAGACCTACCGATCGCGTGCTCGCTGGACGCCCTCGCACTCGGCTGTCGCCAGTCCGAGTTGCGCGCGAGCGTCTTGGCCGGAGCGGAATCGATGGAGCGCCTGCCCAATGGCTACCGCTGGCGCTTTCGGCACGAGCCGGATTTGTTCGCCCGCCTGGGACCGATCATTGACGGGGAACGCCATTGTTGCCGGTTCCTCCGCTTCGCGATCGCTGCCGATCAGGATCGGGGAAGCGTCACGATGGAAGTCACCGGGCCGGCCGGCACGGCTGATTTTCTTGAGAGCTGGATCGGCGCGGAGCCCGCGTAATTATCAACGCGTTTGTTTGCCGTGTTCGGGCTCGGCCTATGCCGCATCTACATCGCCGCGTCCTTACTGTGGCTGTGGGTTGTTGAGGGGCGCCGTCATGGGCGGGCGTGATCGTCGCCTTTGCGACGAAAGCCTCTTAGGTCGAAACGGCGATTTAATCGTCGCGTGTTCGATGATGTTTGAGATCGGCTTTGTGGTGAGCCAGATTGGCGGTGTGCGCGTCGTGCTCGACTTTGTTGAAAGGTTTCCTGCTGCGGGCCAGCGCCGCGTGGTCCTTCTTCAGTTCATCGGTGCGCTTCTGCAGGCGCCTGTGTTCGTCGCGTTTACTTTCTCGCATCATCCGAGTTTACGCGCAATCTGATCGTCGCGGTGACTCTTCACGCGCCACTCTCCGCATTCGGGCAACTCTCCGCGCGTGGCCGACGGACGTTCTGTATCGAATGCTCCGCTGAAGAGATTCAGCTCTTTGGAGCCTCGGCCCTGAACGGCATTTTCTCTGAGATCCGTTTGGCGCTCCTGGGCAGGGAATAAGCGGATATCAGCTCCCCGATGGCGGGAGAAGCCCTGCCACGGTCGCGACAAGCGCAGCCGACGCGAAGGGCTTCGCCAGAAACGCGACTCGTTCCGCGCGGCGCGGCCCCGGCGCCATCGGCTCGGTGTAGCCTGACACGAACAACACGGGGAGGCCCGGCCGCCGCTCGAGGAGCTGCTCTGCGAGCGCAGGACCGTGCATCTCGGGCATCACGACATCGGTCAGCAGCAGATCGATGTCGCGCACGTGCTTTTCGAACAGTGCGACGGCCTGATTCGGACCTGATGCCGCCAGGACTGTGTACCCCGCGCGGAGCAACATCCTCGCCGTCATTGCGCGCACCGCGACGTCGTCCTCGACCAGAAGGATTGTTGCGGACGGAGATCCGCGGCGCTTCGGGACCGTGGGGGATTCGGTGGCGGCATGGATCGGCGCGGCAGGCGCCGGCGGGAGAAACATGGAGACGGTCGTGCCCTTCCCAGGGGCGGAGTCGATGGTGACGAATCCTCCGGCGTGCTGCGCAATGCCGTGCACGAACGCAAGCCCGAGGCCGGTGCCCTCGCCTACTTCCTTCGTCGTGAAGAACGGCTCGAAGAGATGCGACTGCACATCCTGCGCCATGCCGATCCCGTCATCACGCACGCGCAGCGAGACGTACTCGCCCGGCGCGACCGCCTGCTCGACCAGAGCATCCTGCTCGAGACGCTGACGTCCGACGTCGAGGTAGATCGTGCCGCCGAGCGGGAGCGCATCGCGGGCATTGATCACGAGATTGAACATCACCTGCTCGAGATCGAACGGATCGATCATGATCGAGGCGGGCTCGGGGCCGATGGCGATCGTGAGCCTGATGTCTTCGCGGATTACGCGCGTCAACATCTCACGCAGGTCCTCGAGCGCGCGGCCAAGATCGATCCGTTCGGGCCGTGGATCGTGCTTGCGGCCGAACGCCAGCAACTGCCGTGTGAGCGCCGCTCCGCGTTCGGTCGCCTTGCGAATTTCCTGGATCGCGATCCGGTTGTGCTCTTCATCCGCGTCTCGATCCAGCAGGGTGTCGGTATACCCCATCGTAATCGTCAGCAGATTGTTGAAGTTGTGCGCCACGCCCGCCGCGAGCTGGCCGACGGCCTCCATCTTCTGCGCCCGCCGAATCGTGTCCTCTGACGCTCGCAGGTGGTCGAGCGTCGCGCGCAACTGCGCTTCGCTCGCGCGGAGGGCGGCCGACGCCCGGTTGCGTCCCGCGATGAGGCGATTACCGACCAGCGCCACGCCCACGAACGCGGCGAGCATTACCGGACCAATTGCCGGGAACATCAACGCGGCGCCCACCGCGGAAAGCAGGATGGCAAGAAGTCCTGCGCGTCCGCTTCCCCAGTGCGTCGATGCAGCGACAGCGGCAAAGACGGGCGCAAAGGGCGTCGGTGAGAAGAACGGCCATGTCACGCGCGTCAGCGCGAGCCCGGCGGCCGTCGCCAGGACGGCGAGGCCGTACGCGCGAAGATTCCTGTTCTGCAAGGTGTAGGGTTCCAGTATGACCCGATTACGTCCCTGAGCCGCTCCATGCCCATATTGAGATCGATCCGAGCTCCGCCATTTGGATCCCGTTGGATTTCCGAAGCAAAACCACGATGGGCATGGCACATGTCTTGAGATCTGCCCAGACTGAATGGCGACCACGGTCTTCGCGCTGCTCGTCCTCTCGGGGGCCGCGCTGTACTTCATGACGGGGCAGGAACGCATGCGGCTGGCGAGATCCGCGGCGGCGGGCGCAAAGACCGCTCTTCGGGCCGCGACACATTCGTCTGCGCCCAGCGATCCGTTGGACGCCTTCCTCGCGGCGCGGACCGGCTGGCCGATCGTGACGCCGCTGCTGCTGGCGGTGAACGTCGCGATCTTCACGGGAATGCTGTTCGGGCGCGGCGCGATCGCCGATACGCGAACGCTTCTCGAATGGGGAGCCAATTACGCGCCACGCACGACCAGCGGCGAATGGTGGCGACTCGCTACGAGCATCTTCGTGCACGGCAGCGTGCTCCACCTTCTCGCGACGGCCGCAGGCCTGCTGCCGCTCGGCCTCATTCTCGAGCGCGCGGTGGGACGTACCGCATTTGCGACGGTGTACCTCGCATCGGGGATCGTCGCATCCGTCGTGAGTCTCTGGACGACGTCGGCCACGAGCATTACGCTCGGTGCATCCGGCTCGCTGTTCGGGATGTACGGTCTCACGGTCGCGACCATCGTCTGGGGCTGCATTCGCACTCCGCGAGTACCGATTTCATTGGATGCAATCAAGCGCATTGCAGCCGCCGCGGTGCTGTGCGTGGGTTACAACCTGCTTACCGATCGCGTGGACACGCCGAGCGAGCTCGCCGGACTCTGTACCGGCATCGCCGGCGGCCTGATAGTCGCGCGTGGCGTCGCCCGGGAGAAGCCCCCGGTGAGCCGCGCCGCGATAGTCCTCGCCGCTGCGGTCATTGTCGCGATCGCCGGCGCCGTTCCGCTGCGAGGAATTATCGATGCGCGGCCGGAGCTTGCCCGCATCGCCGCCGCGGAGGAGCGTACGGCCGCTGACTACGCGGCTGCTGTCGACAAGTTCAAACGCGGCCGGCTTTCCGCGAAAGCGCTTGGGGCGATGATCGAGCACACGATCATTCCCACGCTTCAGGCCAACCGGGCGCGGCTCGAGGCGCTGCGCGGCGTTCCGCGCGAACAGGCAACGCTCGTCGCGGCGGCGCGGGAATACTTCGACTTGCGCGAGGCCTCCTGGCGCAGCCGGGCCGACGGCCTCCTCAAGGGCAAGATGACCCTGTTGACGGACGCGGAGCGAACCGAGCGGGCCGCGCTCGATGCACTGCAGCGCATCTTGTGACGGCGTCGATCCCGTGACCTTCACCGGGCATGTGGATAGAATCGGGCGGTGTCGATCGCACGGCAGCTCACTCGCTCGTTCACTGGCAGCTGGCTGAACCTGCTCCTCGTCGTCGCGCCTATCAGCTGGTTCCTGGCGCTGACGGGTGACACGTCGCTGTGGCTGTTCGTGGCTGCCGCCGTCTCGCTGATCCCCGCGGCCGGACTGATCGGCGAGGCCACCGAGGAGCTCGCGAACCACTCAGGTCCGACGCTCGGCGGCTTTCTCAACGCGACATTCGGAAACGCGGCGGAATTGATCATCGCGATCGTGGCGCTCCGCGCACATCACGTGGAGGTCGTCAAGGCATCGATTACCGGCAGCATCATCGGCAACCTGCTGCTCGTCTTCGGCGCTTCGTGTTTCTCGGGGGGATTGAAGCACGGGACGCAGCGGTTCAACCGAACCGCCGCCGGCAGCGCGACGGTCATGCTCTCGCTCGCCGTCGCCGCGCTAGTGATGCCCGCCACTGTCGATCTATTCGCGTTCGGGTCGCTCGATGCCCGCCCCGAGGTGCTCAACCGACTGAGCATCTGGACATCGTTCGTACTTCTCGCGGTGTACGCGGCCGGCCTGCTGTTCGCGTTTCGCACCAACAAGGATCCGCTCCGTCCGACGCCGCACCATCCCGCGCTCCTGTCGAAGGCCGCGGCGATCACCCTGCTGCTGATCGGAACGCTGCTCACGACGATCGAGGCCGAAGTGCTGATCCGCGGGCTCGACCCGGCACTGAAGCAGTTTGGCATGACGGAGCTCTTCGCCGGCGTCATCGTCGTCGCGCTCGTGGGCAATGCCGCCGAACACTACAGCGCAATCTCGGCGGCGGCGAAGAACGACATGACGCTCGCGCTCGAGATCTCGATCGGCAGCAGCGCGCAGATCGCATTGATGGTGGCGCCGCTCCTCGTCATCCTCGGACCGCTGCTCGGCGAGCCGATGGCGCTCGTGTTCAACGCGTTCGAGATGGCCGCGATCGGATTGTCGGTGGCGACGGTCGCTCTGGTGGCAATGGACGGCGAGAGCAACTGGCTCGAAGGGCTCCAACTGCTCGGGCTGTACGTGATTCTCGCCGCGGCCTTCTACGTCATTCCCGGATAAGGGTGTGCGCCCCCGCGCACGCGTGCGGACGGCGCGCACGGCGCACACGCGATGGCGCGAAAACAGGCGCATTTTCGCGCGTCTGTCGCGGCCTTCCTCTTGCTCCGCCTATCGGCGTGATCTGGTTTCTCGAAAAACAGGACGACCTGCTCGTCTGCGAGATCCGCCGCAACGAAGAGAACGCGGCGGTCTTCGAGTTCGAGATTGCCGACGCCTCAGGTCCGACGACGCTCCGCTTCGATTCGGCCAAGGAGCTCATCGCGAGCTACCTCCATGAGCACGCGCGCCTTCGCGCCGAAGGCTGGCGTCCGCGGGCCGGCAACGTAAGCCTCCCGAGTAGGTAAGAAATTCCAGGCGCGCCGCAACCTGGGCTGCGAAATGTTCGGCAAATTGCAGTCGAGGTCTGCGTGGTACCCCACTTGCTGAACCCTCCGAAAGGAGGATCCCAGCGATGTATCGTTCAACGAACCGATGGTCGACCGCCGTGGCCGCGGCCGCGCTGATCGCGCTGCCAGTTGTGGCGGCGGCGCAGACGACCGGCACGACGCCCCAGCAGCAACCGCCCGCGCAGACGCAGCCGCAGCAGACGCAGCCGCCACAGACACCGCCGCAGCAGACGACACCGCCTGCACAGCCGTCTCCATCACAGCCATCCGCGACGGGACGCATGGACCAGGCCGCCGCGAAACAGCATTTGAGCGAAGCGCGCGACGCGTTGAGCCAGCTCACGTCGATGCCTGAAGCCGCGAAGCTCCAGGGAGACGCGCGGACCCAGGTTTCGCAGCTGATCTCGAACTTCAACGAGCTGATCACGGCGCAGGCGAACTGGCGCGCGTCGTACGACAAGGTCAACGCGAACCTCACGACGCTGCTTGGACCTGATACGAGCGATCCGAACGCGCCCAGCGCGACGGGCGGCGCCGTCGGCACGGCAGGCGCGGCAGGCATCGCAGGACTGGATCCGGCGATTCGCACCAAGCTCGCCGAGGTCCGCACGCATCTGAAGATGTTCGAACAATCCGCCGGCGGAACCTCATCGCCGTCGCCCACGGAACCGCGCCCCGGCGACACGACGGGCGGCATGGCTCCCGCCGCGGCGACCGGCAGCACCGGCAACCCCGCGAATCCGGCGACGCCGACCGGCACGTCCGGTGTGACGCCCTCCCCGACCGCGAACATGAATCCGGCGGACCAGACCAAGGCGTCGGAGCAAGTCGGGCATGCCGAAGCAGACAAGCATCTCGATGCGATCTCCGCCATCCTGAACAGCTCGAAGAGCGGCACGCTGACGCGCGCCCAGACAGCGGAGCTCAAGAAACATGTCGCCGAACTGCGCCGGATCCTCCAGGAGAAGCAATAGAAGCAGCGAAGACGGCTGGCACCTCGGTGCCAGCCACGTTCATGCAGCGCGGAGCGCGACCATCGGATCCACCTGCATGGCGCGGCGTGCGGGCACCCGCGCCGCGGCCAGGGCGGTCGCGCCGAGTATCGCGATAGTGGCGGCGAAGCTCGCCGGATCGACTGGCGACACCTCGAACAACATCGACGACATCACTCGCGTCACCAGCAGCGCCCCTCCGATCCCGAGCAGCAGGCCAACCCCCGACAGCAGCAGCGCCTCGCCAACGACCGATCGACGGATGTCGCGCGGCGCGCCGAGCGCCATGCGCAGTCCGATCTATCCCGAGCGTGCGAAAGAACCCGGGCGCAACGAACCGCGGGCGAATGCGGATGGTGCGCGCAACGTCCTCGAGCTTGAGCGCTGATTTGGCAATGAGCTGCTCGGCGCGTTCGGCTCTGCGTTCGCAACGGTATTCCTGAACGGTCTTGCCAACGTGGCGGCACGACGATAGTGACGTGCGGCTTTGCGAGCGTCGTCAAGCCGTTCTTCACCGAGTGCTATCGATCGCACATGTTGTTCATGTTCGATCTCTGGGACCCGGTTGCGGTCCAGCAGAACTGGCAGGCCATTCACGACGCGGTCCAGAGTGGCCACATGCCGGCGGCCGGGTGTCCCGGCACATTCAACAAGCCGGGGTTCCTGGAAGCATTTCAGTGCTGGAAGGACCAGAACTTCCCGGCGTAAAGGGGGATGCCGGGTGATCTGCGAATCGTGAGCGACTACGCCCCCCGATCCGGAAATCCTGCGTCGTCGTCTCGCCGTCCCGCAGAGCGATCCTGGCCGAGCGCCACGCAAACTGCAGATCGTGAAGGAGATGAGGCATGTCGGGTAAGACGGACGCACGCGGCTGACGGTTGGGCGGAGCGCCGGGGAGGAACCTCTTTGTTGCCGGGCCGGTTTGACGTAGACTACCGCGGCTCGCTTCTATTCATTTCGTTTGTGAGGAGGACTTCGGCATGAAAAAGTTTGTAATGCTCGTGGCCGCGATTCTGTTCGCGGCGGCCCCGCTCGCGTCGGCGGCCGACAAGACCTGGACGGGTGTCCTGAGCGACTCCAAGTGCAACGGCAAGCACGCGAAGGCGGAGCACGGTTCGCAGATGGACAGCGATCATGACTGTACGGCCAAGTGCATCGCTGGCGGCCAGAAGTACGTATTCATCGCCGGCGGCAAAACCTATCAGATCGCGAACCAGGATTTCGCGGACCTGAAGGACCACGGCGGCCATAAGGTTGCCCTGACCGGCGACATGAAGGGGGACACGATCACCGTGTCGAAGATCGACATGGCGCCGGCGAAGCCGGCCGCCAAGAAGTAGTCGTTCACCTGTAAGGCCCGGGCCTCGCGGCTGCAGTATGATCTGCGCTCCGCGAGGCCTTTTCTCTGTACACAACCATGTCCAAACGAGTCGCATTGACCGCCGCGCTGCTGGCGGCTGGATGGATTGCCGTCACCGCGCGCGACCGCGCCTCCGCCGATACGGCGCTGGAACGCGCGTGGTTCGCGTGGGACAAGGGGGACTACATCAGCGCGCTGACGACCTATCGCGATCTCCTCGCGGGCCCGGACGCAGCCGCCGTGCTCGAGCCGATCGCGCTTCAGACTGGCGAGCTCTTCGCCACAACGGAGCTCACGAAAGACGGCGCCAATCCGGTGTTCTCCTCTGACAGCCGTCACTTCTCGTTTGAAACGGGCGCCGGCGTCGTCGCGGGCGTCGGCTCGGGCGTCGAGCGGACGACGCACGTGCGCGCGACGGCGGATTCTGGCAGCGACGTTACCGCTCTCGACGGCGGTGACGCGAGTTTCTGCCCCGATGGACAGCACGTGGCCTTTCTCCGCATCCCGCCGTCACCCGACATAACCGCCGCGCAGAACGCCGTGACCGCCATGGCGTCGGCCTCCGCGCAGGAACGCGCGCCGCGACAGCAGGCGCTCGCGCGGCTGATCGCACGGCGCGCACAAATCGTCGTGCGCGACATCGCATCCGGTGCGGACCAGGTCCTCAACACGGGCGAGCTGCTGAAGACAGGCGTCACGTGTGCAGCCGATGGCGCCATCCTCTTCGGGGGGGCGGCGGAAAACGACACGGCCGCGACCCAGATTTACGCGGCGCTTGGATCGTCCTTCCCGCAGCCGCTGACACAAGGCGAAGGCTTCAAGGTGCCGTCAAAGATCGATGCGGCCGGTCGCACCCTGCTCTATCTGGTGTCGCGCCAGGGTCCATTCCGCCAGCCGGCGGACCCAGCGGCTGGAAGCGCTGCGGCCGGAGGCGCTGCTGCTGGTGGTGGAGGCGCGGGTCGATTCAATGCGGCGACCTCGTTCGGCATCGTCACGCTCGGCGGAACGGCGTCTACAGTCAACGGTGTGTCGCCAGCGCTCTCGCGCGACGGGCGGTTCGTGTCCTGGATCGCGCGCACGGGACCTGCCACCGGCGGAGGGGAACAGCGGCTTCTCGTCGCAGTCTCGAACAACCTCGCGACACCCGTGGAGCTGCGCAAAGGTCTCGATCGCCTTGATGCGCCCGCATTGTCAGCAGACGGATCACGGATCGCCTTTCAGCTCATGACCGGCGATGACTGGGAGATCTACGTCATCGGACGGGACGGCGAGAACGAGACGCGCATCACGCGCGAGATTCAGCACGACGTCCTGCCGCAGTTCCTCGGCGCCGACCGGCTCCTGGGGGCGATCGGAGAGGCACGGCACCGCCGCTCGTACGTTTACGATCTGAGGCCGGCCGGAAGCGCCGTAGCAAGCGTCCGCCTGCGCCGGCTGTTCCACAACAACACAATCCGCACCATCGCGCCGGAGTACGTGTGGGCGCCCGCGCCCGACGGAACGAAGCTGTTGATCGTTGCGGAACGGGACGGCGACACCGTTTCTCTCGAGCGCGGCGTTTACCTGGTGGACCTGACAAAGACCGTCAGCGTTGCGGACGTGATCGCGCGGATCGAACGCAACCTCACGGCCGAACGCGCGCTGCGCGAGAACGGCAAGCGGTTGTTCGCGCCAATCGCTGCCGACGTCGCACGAGTGACGGTGAACGCATCGGCGGCCCGCGCGTTCGTCCACGAGAAGACGCTCTTCGACTTCGACTCGAAGCACATCACGAAACCGGGCAACAGGCTCGCGTCCAAGTACCTGTTCAACGCCTACAAGTCGTTCGGCTACTCACCCGAGTACCAGTGGTTCTCGCCGCGCCAGGCGCTCGGCGGCCAGACCGCCAACGTCATCGCGACCTTGAAAGGCACCGTCAATCCAGAGCTGGTCTACGTGGTCAGCAGCCACTACGACTCGGTCGCCGTCGGACCTGGCGCCGATGACGACACGTCGGGAACCGCGGCGCTCCTCGAGACCGCGCGAATCCTGGCTGGTCACCCGATGCCCGCGACCATCGTCTTCGCATCGTCCACTGGCGAAGAGGCGGGACTCCTCGGCAGCCGCGAGTTCGTCCGGCAGGCGGTCGCAAACAAGATGAAGATCGTGGGCGCTCTGAACAACGACATGATCGGCTGGGCGAACGACCATCGCCTCGACAACACGATTCGGTATTCGAATCCCGGCATCCGTGACATCCAGCACGGCGCCGCGATCCAGTTCAGCAACCTGATCACCTACGACGCCCTGTACTACAAGAGCACCGACGCGGCGGCTTACTACGAAGCGTACGGCGACGTCGTTGGCGGCATCGGGTCTTATCCCGTCCTGGGAAATCCGCACTATCACCAGTCGCACGACTTACTCGAAGGCATCAACCATCAGCTGATCGCGGAGGTCGCGAAGACGACGACGGCGACGTTGATGCTGCTGGCCTCGAGCCCTTCACGTATCTCGGAACTCCAGGCTGTGGCCGGCGCCGGCGGCGCCTTGGTGTCGTGGACGCCGAGCCCGGAGACCGGGGTCCGTGCTTACCTGGTGACGTGGGGACCCGCCGAGGACCCCGCGCTGCACACGCTGCGCGTCGTGCAGCCGAAAGCGACACTGCCCGGCGCGTCCGCTGGCACCATCGTTCGCGTAAAGGCAATCAACGCGAAAGGCATGGAAGGCTGGGACTGGGCGAAGACGGCGGTGAAACCCTAGAACTGAAAATAGATGAAGTCGAGTGACGTGCGGCTGCGGAGGACGAGAATCGCTGCGAACGCGGCGCCGCACGCGACGGCCCGCAGCGCCGCGATGCCCCAGCCGCGCCCGCGGGCGTCCTCGCCGCGGTGTCGTTCGACCCATAGGCTCTGAATCCACAGCGGAATCGAATAACCGAAAGCGAGCAGGAACAGATACAGACCCGCCCGGCGTTCGAAGGGGGAACTGTGGAACGGCGATAGCCGTAGATCGCGCACGATCGCGCTCAGCTGCGTTTCGCGGAAGAGCAGCCAGCCGACGAGGGTCAGGACGAACATGCCGGCGATCTGCACGACGTCCCCAGGTGCGAGACGCGAGCTGCGCGGCGCGCCTGGTTCCAGCCCCTTCGCGGGCCGCAGGATTTCATGGGCCCTCGTCAGCAGCAGCAGGACGCCGTGGTACAGCCCCCATAGCACGTAGTTCCAGCTCGCGCCGTGCCACAGGCCTGACAGCAGGAACGTGACAAGCACGTTGCGCGCCCATGTCACTTCCCCGGCGCGCGAGCCGCCGAGCGGAATGTAGACGTAATCACGGAACCATGACGACAGCGAGATGTTCCATCGCCGCCAGAAGTCGGCGGGATTATGCGCGAGATATGGATGGTCGAAATTCTGCGTGAGCTCGAAGCCGAGCCAGCGCGACGTGCCGCGGGCGATGTCAGTGTACGCCGAGAAGTCTGCGTAGATCTGAATGGCAAACGCGAACACGCCGGCCCACAGAATCTCGAACGAGGGATCGCTCAGCGCGAAGACCTTGTTTGCGATTACGCCGACGTTGTCGGCGATGACGAGCTTCTTGAGGAACCCCCACACCACCAGGGAGAGGCCGCTCGAGGCCTTGTCGAGGGAGAAGCGCCGCTTCCCCTCGACCTGCGGCAACAGGTACGACGCGCGCTGGATCGGCCCGGCCACGAGATGCGGGAAGAACGAGATGAACACCGCGACGTCGAGCAGGCTGCGGCGCGCGCGCAGCTCGCCGCGGAACACGTCCACGGTATAGCTCATCGCCTGGAACGTGTAGAAAGAGATGCCGACCGGCAGAATCACGCGCAGCACCGGCATGCCCACGTCGAGTCCCGCCGCGCCGAGCACGGCGTGAATGTTGTCCGCGAAGAAGTTGAAGTACTTGAAAAACCCCAGCATCCCGAAGTTCGACACGATGCTGGCGCCCATGAAGATCCACTTGCGCTCCGGCCATCGCTCCATCCCGCGCGCCGACGCATAGTCGATGACAGTGGAGGCGCCAATCAGGATCAGGAACCACGGGTGAACGTAGCCGTAGAAGAAGTAACTCGAGATCAGCAGCAGGATATTCTGGCCGCGGTGGCCGAGCCGCCAGTAGAGCGCAACGACGACGACAAAAAAGACGACGAAGTCGAGACTGTGAAAGATCACGGGAAACGCTGGAGGAGCCGCGTCGCGAAAGCCTCGGTGTAGCGGCGGCGTCCTTCGCGCGACAGGTGGTCGCCGTCCTCGTACCAGTCGAGCGTCTGCGACGGATCGCCGGTGTCATCGAAAAATATGGCGCCGTTGGCGTCGACGTATTTCGCGAGCTTCGTGATGTAACGCTGCAGCGCCGGCGACTGGTACGGCGGCCGATTGTTCACGGGACGCCGCTGCACACGCACGAGTACCAGCGTCAGCCCGGCCTGGCGCGCGTCGCGGAGCATCAGCGGCAGCGTGGACTTGTCGACGAACGCGTCGAAGTCCGCCTCGCGATCTTCCGTCGCCTGCATGTCGGCGGCGTCCATCGGCCGCAGGTGCGCGAGGCTGAAGCGATCGTTCAACTGCTGCATGAACGACGCGCGCGTGCGGTGCGACGAGAAGATCGCGCGCGCCGGCCATTCGGTCACAGCAGGCTCGAGCCACCGGCGCGCCTGCTCCGCCTGGTAGAGCCTGTCGAAGCGATCGCGCACCTGGTAGAACGCCGTCCCGCGCCGGCGCGCGACGACCGCGTTGAGCTCGTCTTCCCGATCGAGCGCGGCCGTGTCGAGCGACCACGTCGCGTCGATGCGGAACAGGACGTTCGTGAGGTTCGTGTCGCGGAAGAACACGACGACCGCGCGCGGGTGAATCTGACTGGCAATGACCCAGTTCTTCAGCGCGAGATACCACCACGCAGGGCTGCTGCCCGCGTAGAGGAGCGGCGCGGTCCGTCCACCGGTCCGCTCTGCGAGCAGCGCGGGATCGATGCGCGAGCCCGCCATCGAGTCGCCGATGACGACCCACGCAGGGTCGAGACGCTGCAGCGCGGGGATGCGATCGGCGTCGAAAGGGTTGCGCTCGCGGGGTCCTTCGAACGCGGGCAGATAGCTCGGCTTCAGGTTCGCCGAAGGGTGCAGAAGATTCGCCGCGCGCAGCCCGAGCGGCAATGCCAGCAGGCAGGCAGCCGCGACCAACAGCTGCAGGAGACCGGAGCGGCGCATCAGCGCGCTGGTTCCTTCGGACACCCGCCGGCGGCAACGACGACGACAGGCTTCACACCCTCGGTCGACACATGCGCCACGCTGTAGAATTCGTCGCGCCAGCTCGAAAGCTGATAGATCCAGTACGCTTGCGTTCCTCCCTGGCGGTCTCGCCCGGCCGCGCGCGGCAGATTGATGCGGCCGAGCGGCTGCAGGAACGACACCTCTGCGCGGTCGCAGTACGTCACGCGCGCGCCGATGTTGATGATCGGCTTCTTGTCGGTGAACTCCGTGACCCAGCCGCGCACGAACGTCACCAGCCCGCAGCCCTGGTCCCCCGGGAGCGCGGGATAGCGGCGTACCGCCTCGATGTACGACGTGCGGTAATCGCCGCGCGCCGTGGACTCCGTGGCGCGATAAAAGGCCTCGAGCTCGATCGGGAAGTGGGTACGCCGGTTCCGGCCGAAGGGGTGATACCAGTGCGTGAAGTGCGACGCGGCGAGATCTTCTTCCTCGTTGAACTTTTCAGTGACGGCGGCGATGAGCCGCCCGGCGTCCGGCGAGTTCACCGACACCTGCGTAATCGGCAGCACGGTGACGTCGCCGGCTGTCGCGATGCCGTCTTTGCCGACCGTCGGCCCGCGTTCGGGGGGCGCGCTGCCGTGATAGTCCGTGCTGATGGCGAGATGACCGCCGCAGAAGATTGGCACTTGCACGGGTTTGACGAGTTTGAGCGGCCGCGGCTCCCCCTCGTCCAGCCACGCCGTCCACGGCGCCGACGGCGCCACATCGCCCCACCATGACTTCGGAATGTCGCCGATGGAAATCGGCAGCGGGATGCCGGTTGCGGCCCCCGGCCAGGGGGCGCTCCAGGTGTGTCCGTTGAAGGACGCGAACGGGATCATGAGCCCGTCGCGGCGCAGAACGGCGATGCTGAACTTGCCATCCTGCGGCGCCGCTGACACGAGGGCGGTCGTCGCCGCGATCAGCGCGGCGAGGAGCGCCTTCCCGGTCCGGCTCCGGAACATCCCACAGATTCTAGCTATTTATCGAGGACTTCGCGCACCTTGCGGAGCAGGTCTTCCCGGGAGAACGGTTTCGCCAGGAAATCGATCGCCAGTTCGGCGTCGAGGTTCCCCGGGTAACCCGAGATGCAGAGCAGCTTGAGCGTTCGCCGTCGCGCGCGGAGATGATGCGCCAGTTCGGCGCCCCCCATGTACGGCATGCGCATGTCGGTGAGCAGCAGGTCGATCGATTCGCCGTGCTGGTCGAACACCCTCATCGCTTCCTGTCCGTTGCGCGCTTCGTACACGGAGTAACCGGCGCGCGTCAGTGCCTGGGCGAAGAGCTGCCGCACGGCGGGCTCGTCTTCCACCAGCAGAATCGTCTCGAGCGTGGTTTCCGCCATCGTCTTTTGCCGCGTTCCATAGCGTAGCAGCGGAATGCCACTCTGCAAATCGAACATTGCGCACACCTCCCGGGATGCGTGCGCGGTTGCAAGAACGCAGCCGCGCGCACTCACGGTATCGAGAGGCGACATGAGGCGCGCACACTGTGCGGGGGTGTCACAGAGTGCGCCACGCGGTGTGCGGCCGCGGATCACGGGGACTACGCGGATTTCTTCCGTTCGGCCTTGAGCCCCGCGCGGACCTCGTAGTGTTGCGCGACGAGCCAGCAGATCGACGCCCACATCAGGCCGATGATCCAGCCGGCAAGCACGTCCGTTGGATAATGCACGCCCAGGTAGATGCGGCTCACGCCGACGAGGAAGGTCACACCCATCGCCACGGCACAGCAGTAGACCTTCGTGAGCCGCCGCTCCGCGAGCCGCATCAGGATGGCGCCGAGCGTCAGGTAGATGATCGCCGACTGCATCGCGTGTCCGCTCGGGAAGCTGGTCGAAGACGCTTCGCGCAGGTGCGGGACGACGTCGGGCCGCGGGCGGAAGAAGAAGGACTTCATCGCGAAGCTGACCACTTCGCCGCTGATCGCCGTCAGGAAGATGAAGAATGCCGTCCGGTAGCGACTCTGGAGGAGGAGAAATCCGATCACGGCGGCGACAATGAGACCAATGATCGTCGGACCGCCGAGTGCGGTGAGATCCATCACCGAAGTCGCCATCCACGAAGGGCCGATTGGCTGCGACAGATCGTCCTTCTTACGGAAGGCCATCACGATCCGTTTGTCGAAGGCGAGAGTGTTCCCGCCCATCACCTCGCTCGAGAGCTTCAGGAAAATCAGCAGCAGGATGCAGCCGCCGAGTCCGACGAGAAGCCATTCCAGCTCGTGCCGCTCCAGGCGTGTGAGCCAGGAGAGCCAGGTTTTGGGCTTCAGCCTTTTGTCCATCCCCGGATAAACTCTACCACCCGCATCATGCGCTCTCTTTACGCTCGGCTGCACCACCGCTTCGGCGCTCCCATCGACCGCCGCGAGATGATCCGGCAATCGCTCGCGGCCGCCGCAGGCATCCTGCTCAGCGATCGCATCGTGGCCGCGCGTCCGGCCGCGGGTCCTCGCGTGGTCATCGTCGGCGCAGGCTTCGCCGGACTTGCGGCGGCGTACGAACTGTCGCGCGCCGGCGCGGACGTGACCGTCCTCGAGGCACGCAATCGCGTCGGTGGACGCGTCATCAGCTTCAGCGACCTCGTTCCGGGAGGCGCGATGGAAGGGGGCGCCGAACTGATCGGCAGCAACCATCCGATCTGGAACGCCTACAAGCAGCAGTTCGATCTGTCGTTCATCGACATCACCGAGGACGCTGGCGAGGCGCCGATCGTGTTGAACGGACACCGCCTGTCCGCTGCGGAATCGGAAGCGCTGTGGGAGCAGATGAGTGCGGCGCTCAACGGCCTGACGGCCGACGCGAATAGGATTCCGGACGCGTTCGCCGCCTGGAACGCACCGGATGCTTCCGCGTGGGACGCTCGGTCACTCGCCGACTGGATCGCTCGTCTCGATGCCTCCGATCTGTGCAAGGCCGGCGTGGATGCGCAGATGGTCGCCGACAACGGCGTCGTGACCGCTTGGCAGAGTTATCTGGGGAACCTGGCGATGATTCGCGGGGGCGGTGGCGAAAAGTTCTGGACGGAGACGGAGGTCTATCGCTGCGCGGGCGGAAGCCAGCAGCTCGCGCGGAAGCTCGTGTCCGCGATCGGATCGATGCACGTGCACGTGCGCCAGCCGGTGTCCGCGATCGCCGTCGGCGAGCGCAGCGCTGTCGTCAGTGCCGGAGGCGCGAAGCACGAGTGCGATTTCGTCGTGCTGGCGGTTCCGCCGCTCACCTGGAACAGGATCGCATTCACTCCACGGCTGCACGTGACGGCAACGCCGCAGATGGGAAGCAACGTGAAGTTCCTCATGAAAGTGAAGGACCAGTACTGGCAGCGCGCCGGCCTCGCTCCGGACATGCTGGCGGATGGTCCCGTGCATCTCACCTGGCACACGACGCAGCATCAGAAAGTCGCCGGCGCGGGGATCGTGGCATTCTCGGGCGGTCCTGCGGCCGATACGTGCCGCGCATGGACGACCAGCGAGCGCACCGAGCGGTATCTCTCCGCGTTGGCGCCGGTGTTCAAGGGACTGCGCGCGAGCTTCGAGCGCGCGCGCTTCATGGACTGGCCGTCCGATCCGTGGGTGAAGGGTTCGTACTCGTTCCCGGCGCCGGGCGAAGTCACGACGCTGGGTCCGCAGCTGCAGCAGCCACTCGCCGGACGCGTATTCCTCGCCGGTGAGCACACGTGCTATGCCTTTGTGGGCTACATGGAGGGGGCGCTGCAATCGGGTGTGCGCGCCGCCAGACGCATTGCGGAGGCGTCGAGCCGATGACGTGGGTAATGGTGGCAGTCGGCGGTGCCATGGGTTCGCTGCTTCGGTACGGAGTCGCGTTTTCGCTGTCGCGGTGGATTGGCAATCCCGTGCCTTACGCGACGGCGGTGGTAAACGTGATCGGCTGCGCGGTCGCAGGATTGCTGCTCGGCCTCGTTGCCAGTCAGCGGATTACACTCACGGGGAACGAACGCGCGCTGGTGTTCTCCGGAATCCTCGGCGGCCTTACGACGTTCTCGGGATTCGGAATGGACACGCTGCTGCTGCTGGAGGAAGGACGCCGTGCCACGGCGATCGTGAACGTATGCACACAGGTGATCGCCGGCATCGGCGTGCTCGTCATCTGCTACACGTTGGCGAAGCGTTAGCGGGTCGCCTTGATCATCAGCACCGGAACGCCGACGTTGTGCCGGACGCGGTCCGCTGTGCTGCCGCGAAGCAAATCGTTCAGGAAGCGATGGCCGTGCGTGGACATCGCGATCAGGTCAACCCCGTGCGCCTCCGCGACGCGAACGAGCTCAGTCGCGGGATCGCCCATGGCGAGATGCGTGCGGGTCGAGAATCCACGCGCGCTGAGCTCTTCCTGGATGCGTTCGAGATACGCGCGGTCGTCCTTCATTTCCTCGGACTCGCGAAGGGCGAGCTCGTCGAAATGGCGCGCGACCCAACCATCAGCAACATGGACCAGGAGGAGCGACGCCCCCGTCAGCTTCGCAAGCCGCTGGACGTGCTCGATGACGGTACGGTCGGCGTCCGAATGCTCGATGGCAACGAGGATGTTGCTATACATAACCGATCACCCGAAGAACGTCTGCCAGAGGAGCCATGCGTTCAGTACCGCGATAAGAACAGCGACAGGCCAGGCGAGCGCGAGCATCCAGCGCGGCGCGGCGAGCTCCCCCATCTTGCGCCGATCGCCCGTGAACTGCACGAGCGGGAACACCGCGAACGGCAACTGCAGGCTCAGGATGACCTGGCTCAGGATCAGCAGCTGACCGCTTCCCCGTTCGCCATAGAAATACACGGTGATTAACGCCGGGATGATGGCGATGAGCCGCGTGATCAGGCGGCGGAGCCAGGGCCGCAGGCGGATGTTGAGGAAACCCTCCATGACGATCTGACCGGCCAACGTTCCGGTCAGAGTCGCGTTCTGCCCGGAGCAGAGCAGCGCCACGGCGAACAGAGTGCTGGCCAGGGACGTTCCGAGCAGCGGCGCGAGCAGCAGATACGCGTCCGAGATGTCGGCGACGTCCGCGTGGCCGCTGCCGTGGAAGGTCGCCGCGGCCATGACCAGGATTGCGCCGTTGAGAAACAGCGCCGACATCAGCGCGACGGTGGAATCGATCGTGGCGAACCGGACCGCCTCGCGCTTGCTCGCGGGATCGTCGAGATACTTGCGCGTCTGCACGATTGAGGAGTGCAGATAGAGATTGTGCGGCATCACCGTGGCGCCGAGAATGCCGACGGCGATATACAGCATCTCGGGGTTGCGCACGATCTCCGGCGTAGGCAGCAGCCCTTTCACGACACCGGCGAGATTGGGCCGCGCGAAGAGCAACTCCATGAAGAACGACCCCGCGATCCCGACGATGAGGAGCACGACGAGGACTTCGACGTACCGGAACTGATGCTGCTGGAGCCACAGCACGATTAGCACGTCCGCAGACGTAAGGCACACGCCCCACATCATCGGCAGGCCGAACAGCAGATTGAGGGCAATCGCCGCGCCGATCACTTCCGCGAGGTCGCACGCCGCGATCGCGATTTCGCACAGGACCCAGAGGAAGAGCGTCGTCGGGCGCGAGTAGTGATCGCGGCACGCCTGCGCCAGATCCCTCCCGCTGACGATACCGAGACGCGCGGCCAGCGCCTGCAGCAGGATCGCCATCAGGTTTGAGAGCATGATCACGCTGAGCAGCGTGTAGCCGAACTTCGCGCCGCCGGCCAGGTCGGTCGCCCAGTTGCCCGGGTCCATGTAGCCGACCGCCACCAGATAACCAGGACCCGCGAACGCGAAGAGTTTTTTCCAGAAGCTGCCGACCGGAATCGGAACCGTGCCGTGGACCTCAGGCAGGCTCAAGGACGACGAGGGCTGGCGCCAACTCATGTGCTGTACCTTACACGACCCGTAACCAGTTTACTGAAGCGGTAAGGGCGCCGCCGACGACGACCCTTCCGTACACGCGAACCGCGACATCTGTCGAGGCACAGACCTTGCCATGAACGCGACGATGCCCGGCCGGTCTTTGTGTGCCACGTTCGTCGTTGCCTCCTTGTTTATCTGTTCGGGCGCGGGCGCGCAAGAGGCGCCGGGCGGGCAGCAGCCGCGCGACATCTACTTGGGATTCAACTTGAGCCGGGAGTTCTGAACGCAATCGATACGAGGAGGAGGACGATGATGAAGCGAGTCGCAATAGCGGCGGCTGTTCTGACAATCGGCGCGGCAGGGTGCGGCAGCAACGGCACGGGGACCAATCCGAGCAACATCAAGGTATTCACGGTGCAGATGACGGCGCAGAATGAAGTGCCGCCGATCCCGAATGCGGAGAGCACCGCGCGTGGCACCGCGGTGCTCACATTCAACACCGAGGCGAACACGATCGACTTCAACGTATCGCTGTCGGGGTTCACGCCGACCAGCGCGATCACCATCGCGCACATTCACCCGGGCGCGGCAGGGACGACCGGTGGCGTCCTCGTCAGCACCGGGCTGAGTCCCGGCACCGTCGTCCTGACCAACGGCGCCGGCACGTTCTCGTTTCCGGGCGTTGGCGTGTCCGCCGCAACGATGCAGCAGATCCTGGCCGCGCCGCAGAACTTCTATTTCAACGTGCACACGTCCCTGAACGGCACGGGCGCGATTCGCGGACAGCTGCAGTAACTACTTTTCGATCTTCCCGGCAGCCCCCTTCCCCGTGCGCGGCCCTCTGTTGTCGCGCACGGGGAAGTGATCCAGGTTCGCGATCTTCATGCCGGTCGAGTAGACGAGCTGCGCGATATGCGCCATTTTCGGGAACTCGATCTTCCCCACCTCGTCCGTCACGTAGTGATAGTCGCGGTGCAGCCCGGTCGTGTAGAAGATGATCGGGATGCCCTTCGCCGCGTAGCTGTAGTGATCGCTGCGCGTGTAGATGGATTCCGGATCCGCCGGATCGTTCATCTCGTAATCCAGCTTCATCGGCTTTTCCATCGACCCGTTGGCTTCCTCGTTCATGTTGTGCAGCTCGGTGCTAATCCGATCCGCGCCGACGACATACACGGTGTTCGACTCCTTCGGATCGTCACAACGGTTGCGGCCTACCATGTCGATGTTCAGCTGCGCGGCGACCTTGTCCAGCGGAATCTCCGGATAGTCGGCCATATAACGCGAGCCGAGAAGGCCTGCCTCTTCCCCCGAGTGCCACACGAAAAGTAGCGATCGCTTTGGCTTCGGGCCGGTTGCGAACGCCTTCGCGATTCCCATGATCGTCACGGTCCCCGACCCGTCGTCGTCCGCGCCGTTGTTGATGTTGTCACCCGGCCTCGGCGTGTCGCGAGACTGGCCGACGCAGCCGCCCGCGGCCTGCTGCGCGCCACCGGCGCCGCCGAAACCGCCACGCCCCTGGCTTGAGGGCGTCTGCTGGTACCCAATGTGGTCGTAATGCGCGCCGAACATTACGTAGCTATCGCGCAGCCGCGAATCGGTGCCGGGAACGATGCCGACGACGTTCCGCGTGAGACGGGTCTGGACGGCTTCATAGTCGGCATTCACATTGATCGTGATCGAAACGTTGTTGAGCGAGGCCGCCGGCAGCGCCTCGCGCGCGTCCGCCTTTGCCTTGATGTCCGCGTACTTCTGCCCCGCGGCGCTGAAGAGGAACTCGAAGAATTCGTCGCTCGCGGTGATCTGGGGTGGGATCTTGTTGTCGAGGCGCTGTACGGTCTGAAAATCGCCGAGGCTGGCGCTTCCGCCGCCGCGGCCGCCAGTCGGCGCTGCCGGCGGTTGCCCGCGTCCCGCCGCGGTATCTCCTGTCGTCGTCGCGGGCGCAGCGTCTGGTTGTGCGGGCGTCCCTGCGCCAGCCCCACTGCGTCCAGCGCCGCCGCGGCCGAACGCGGCACCCGCGGGACCGATCGCGGCGACCGCGTGCCGCAGTTCGATCGCGTTGCGCGCGCGAGCGCCGAGCAGGCGGTTCTGCGTGGCGGTCAGAACAGCCGGCCCACGCGATCCGGCGTAAATGACGATTTTCCCGCTGACGTCCTTGCCTTTGTAGTCGTCGATGTTCTGATCCGGCACGCTCATGCCGTAGCCGACGAACTCGGCATTGGCGGTGATCGTCTGCTTGCCTCCCTGGTTTGCCGGGAACGTGACCCCTTCCCCGTCCTTGAACGTCTTCGATTGGCCGTTCGCCGTAACGGTGACCGTCGAGCCGCGCTTCACATTGACGCCGAGGACCTTGACCACCTGGAAATAAGTGCCGTCGTCACCGGCCGGTTTGACGCCCCAGGCCTTCAGGTGCTCGGCGATGTAGGACGCCGCAAGCCCGAGCCCCTCGGTGTAGACCTGGCGTCCCTGCAGCTGGTCGGATGCGATGTAGGAAAGCCATTCCTTCAGATCCGCCTGCGTGATGGCCGACACGCCGGTGGGCTTTCGCATCTGGGCCAGGCCGGGCGCCTGGATCACCAGCACGAAGACCGCGAGTGCCCCGCACAGGGCAGAGAACGACCGGGATCTCATGAATCCATCCTCCGTATAGCTGCTTTATACGGTGGATTGCGGATGGGTGCTTACCTGATGAGCCGCGGCTTAAACGAGAGTAGACCTCTCAACTCGGCTCACGCCGCGAGATCAATCCACCGATCCACGCACACGGCGCCATGACGGCCAGCGCCGCCAGCTGTGACCACTTCGCGTCACTCGGCCTGGCGAGGAGCGAGATGCACGCGCCGATCGCAATCAGGACGCCGACGATGGCTGCGTGGGTGGCAGGCCGCTGTCCAGCGATGCGCGCCGTCAGCCAGCCCGCCACGAGCGCGAAGACCGCGCCCCAGACGATGCTCGCCACTTTGAACCCGACGGGGGCCGCCTCGTGGGGCTCCTGCCCGGAGAGCTGGAACAGGAGGGCGGCGGAGGCGCCGAAGATGAGATAACCCGCCGCGATCGCGCCGATGCTGCGGAGCATGAGAGCCGATTTTACTGCGGCTCGCGCCTTACTGCTTGAGGTTCACGGTTCGACGTATGAGTATGCGTTTCTTTCGATTCAACGGTGTGGGCATGCTTGGTTTCGCCATCCAGGTGATCGTGCTCGGAGTGTTGCTCCGCGCTGGCGTTCACTACCTCGTCGCGACCGTGCTGGCCGTAGAGGCCGCGGTGCTCCACAACTTCCTGTGGCACGAGCGATGGACGTGGCGCGACCGGCCTGCAACAGGCCGGGCGCGGCTTGCGCGGCTCGGCCGCTTCCACCTGCTCAACGGAGCCGTGTCGCTGGTGGGGAATGTCCTCCTGATGCGGCTGTTTGTGGGCACGCTCGGCCTACCCGCGATTCCCGCCAATCTCGTGGCAGTGCTCGCGTGCTCAGTGATCAACTATTTCGCGAGCGACGGGCTCGTGTTCAGGCGGTCGCGATGCGTGTTGCCGAACGAAGCGTAAGCGCGACGAACGTCAGTGTCCCGTTCGTGCATCCTGCCGTCGGCAGCGTGGGCGAGCCCACGACGAACAGGTTCTCGTGATCGTGCGTGCGGCCATAGCTGTCGCAAACGCTGGTCGCGGGATCCGTTCCCATGCGGCAGCCACCCGCGGGATGATCCAGATAGCTGCCTTCTGACACGCCGAAGACGCGGCCGTTGTTTGCTTTCGCGAGCTGGTTGAAGACGTTCAGGATGTGCTCGCGCGTGGCCGCTTTTCTCGCGTTCGTCGGCGCATCGAGCGCGTGCCGGATCGCGGGCAACGGATCCCCCCAGCTGTTCTTCTTCGCGGCGTCGAGAGTCAGCGTGCTGTCCGCGGACGGATGCACGTCGTAATAGGCGCGCACGCGCGCGGCGCCACGCACGGTTCGCGAACGCCAATCCGCCAGCGCCGCGTCCCCCAGCAGCAGCTTGCCAGCGGCATCCTTCAGCCGTGGATCTCGTCCCGCGGAACTTTCCCACACGCGAAGGTCGTGCCGGACGAACGGAACGTCCGTCGCGCAGCGGAAGAACTTGCGTGAGATCAGGCTGTGCTGCTCGTTCATGCCCGGGTACAGCGTGGCGTCGAGCTCGATCTGCGCGCCGATGAAGGCGTGTCCCGCCATGTACTTCCCGACAAGTCCGGAGCTGTTCGCCACGCCGGACAGAAGCAGCAGGTGCGGGGACCACGCATACCCCGACGCGAGCACGAACGTTTTCGCACGATAGTCGACGGTCTCGCCCGTGCCACGCTTGACCGCTTGCGCGGACTCGATGCGCCCGTTGCTCCCCTTCACGAGCCGCCGCACCAGCGTGCGATCGTGCAGAACAATTTTCTTCGCCGCGAGCAACTGCTTGAAGGTGAAATCCGGCGAATAGCGCGCGCCCATCGGACAGATCTCGCACGTGTTGCAGCGCATGCACTGCATGCGGCCGTCATACAGGCGGGTGTTCTTCGCCTGCGGCGTGCCCTGGAACGGAATGCCGCTTTTCTCCGCCCATCCCTTGAGGACGTTCAAGTTGTACGACAGCGGCATCGCGGCCATCGGATACGGCTCCGACCGCCGATCTTCCGGAAGCGGTCCGGGCTCTCCCGATACGCCAAGGCGCCGCTCTGCCTCGCAGTAATGGCGTTCGAGATCGGTCCACGTGAGCGGCCAGTCAACAGCGAGACCGTAGCGCGACTTCAGCGTCAGATCTTCTTCAGAGAAGCGATTCGTGACCCCGCCCCAGTGCAGCGCACTCCCGCCAACCGCCATCGTCCGCGAAATGAGGCCCGCGCCTGCCTGGTCTTCGATCAAGTCCCCCGGCCATGCGTTCTCACCGTAGTCGAGACTTCGCTGCCGGTAGGCCATGCGATTCTCGAAGTCGAAGATCGTCGATCCGGCTTCAACGACGGTGATTGCGAGTCCCGGTTTGAGCTCCGACAGCTTCTGCGCGAGCATCGCCGCGGAGATCCCTCCACCGATCACGCAGAGGTCGGTTTCGTGGACCCTCATCCTAGGACTTGTAGCTTCCGCCTTTAGGCAGAAGATCAGACGCGCCTTTCGGCGGAAGATCAGATCCTGGCAATCCCCGGCACGAGTCGCGGCCGATCGCGGCGCGGTAGCAGAGATCGTTCGCCGCCGAGGAATTGAAGTAATGGCCCATGAGATCGGTGGCGATGTGAGCGCCGGTAGGACGCGCGAACAAGCGTTCGATCCTGGCCTCCGCGATCGCTGCTTCGATGATCGCGCGTCGCTGCTCGCGTGTCGCGGCAACGAAGCTTGCGGCTCCCTGCACACGCGCCGCTGCATCGAGGGCAGCAATCTGCGCAGGATAATTCTTCGCGGGGAACGGACCGGTCGGGCGCACGCGCGTGTTCCCGTAGCCGTGATCCGTATCCGCACCTTCCTTGTAGTTCCTGATCCACTCCGCGAACGCGCGCACGGCCGCTTTCTGATCCGCGTCGGCAGGCAGGACGACTTCCGCGATGCTGGACAGCGTCGGATCTTCCTCCGCGAGGCGGAGAAACGGTACCGCCGTCAGCGACTTGAGCGCGTCGCGCCGGGAAACAGAGGCGCTCACCGCGTGCCCGCCTGCGGCCGGCGCGTCCCGAGGTTCTCGATGAAGAACTCCATCATCCGCTGCGCGTTGACGTTGGAGTGCCCCTGATCGGGACCCACCTGCACCTCGAAGCTCTTGCCCGCCTGCTGGAGCGCCTTGATCAACTGCATCGAGTTCGAGGGATGCACGTTGTTGTCGGCACTGCCGTAGTAGATGAGCAGTCGCCCTTTCAGATTGTCCACGTAGGTCATCGCGGAGCCGGCATCGTACCCCGCCTTGTTGTCCTCGGGGATCCACATGTAGCGTTCGGTATAGATCGTGTCGTAGTTGCGCCAGTCGGTCGGCGGCGACGCGGCCGACGCGGCGGCGAACACGTCGGGATGACGGAGGATCTCCATCGCGGCGCTGTAACCGCCGTACGAAGAACCGTGAATCCCTACGCGATCCTTGTCGAAGTACGGCCGGCTCCACAGCGCCTTGATCCCTTCCGCCATGTCGTCCATCTCGACCTGGCCCAGCTTGAGATAGATCTGGTCGAGCGTGCGCTTGCCCATTCCCGGCACCGCCCGCGAATCGAGTGTCAGGACGAGGAATCCGTATTCGGTCGTCATGCTCGGCAGCGTGAAACGTTCGCTCGTCGCCGCCGACGCGGGGCCGCCATATACGCTCGCGAGCGCGGGATACTTCTTCGCCGGGTCGAAGTTCGATGGGAAGTGAATCAGGCCGTGCAGCTGCGTCTTCCCGTCCGCCGCCGTGTAGGTGAACATCTCGAGCTTCTTCAGCCCGAGTTGGTCGAACTTCGTCGTGTCACTCTTCGCGAGCTCGGCGATGGTCTTGCCGTCACTGTCGATGAGACGGGTCACCGGCGGCGTATCGTGGGTCTGCGCGATGTCGACGAAGAAGCGGCCGTCAGGTGACGCCGTGACAGTGTGCAGGAAGGCGGGGTCCGTGATCCGCTTGTCGTTCTTGCCGTCGAGGCCCACGCGATGCAGCTGCAGCTTCATGAAGTTGTCGCCGTCGCGGGCGGTGTAGAAGAGGACGTTGCGCGCCTCGTCCACGAGCACGATGTTCTCCGCTTCACAGGTGGTGAACGTCGTCAGCGGCGCGATCAGCTTGCCGGCGAGATCGTACAGGTAGAAGTTCTTCCAGCCGCTGCGTTGCGACTCCCAGATGAACCGCCTGCCGTCCTTGAGGAAGCGCATCTCCGGCCGGTTCTCGATCCAGCCCGTCGGCCATTCCTCGTGCACGATCGCGCGGCACTTCCCGGTTTCGGGGCTGCACGCCGCGAACTCGAGGACGTTCTGGCGCCGATTCGTACGATTCAGCAGGATGTCGCGGCCGTCCGGCGACCACGAGACGTTGTAGACGTAATGGCCGATCGCCGAGTTGTCGAACGGCTTGCCGTCGCGCACGTCGATCTGGACGGCTTTCTTCGCGGTGACATCGTAGACGAAGAGATCGACCACAGGATTCGGCTTGCCCGGCTTCGGATACGCCTCGACGTCCAGCGTGTCCTGCACCTGCGTCTGGTTCATCTGCAGGTAGAAATCCGGCACCTGTTTTTCGTCGAAGCGATAGTAGGCAATCTTCTGGCTGTCGGGGGACCACCACATCGCGGTGCGCTGCGCGAGCTCCTCGCCGTAGACCCAGCTCGCCGTACCGTACTTGATCCGATCCTTCTCGCTGCCGTCGGTCGTCAGCGCGATCGCATTGCTGCCATCGGCGGCACTGAGCCACACGTTGCGATCCTTGTAGAACGCCTTGAGCTTCTTATCCGGCGATTCCGCTGAATCGAACTGACGCCCACGGGCCGGCCCTCCCTGGCCGCCGCGTCCTCGTCCGCCCGCGCCGGGATCCTGCGGCGCATCGCCGATCACGCTCGCCTGCTTCGATGCGACGTCGTAGCGATAACGCTTGCCGTCCCAGGAGTACTCGAACGACGAGCCGTCCTCTTTCCACTGGGCGGCAAGCGCGCCGAGCTTCACCGAACCGGGAATCTCGCGACTCATTTTCTGGAACTGCTCGTAGCCCGGCATCGACTTCAGCCGGTCCTGCGCGGACAGCGGTGTCCACGCGAGCGCCGCAGCCACGGCCGCCGCCGCGATTCCGGATCGGAACGTCACAACCTTCATTTGCTGGATTCTCCTGGCGCCATAGCTTGTGCTGTCTTGGTCTGTGTCGGTCTCTGCCTATGTTGATTCGTGTTGGTCTGTAGCCAAGTATGCCCTGATTTCGTCGACGAATGCCGCGCCGAGCTGCTGCGCCTTGCGGGCGCCAATCCCGTACACGCCGCTCAATTCGTCGACGCTCGAAGGCCTCAGGCGCGCGAGCTCGCGCAGCGTCGTGTCGTGAAAAATGACGTAAGGTGGCACGCCGCGTTCACGCGCGAGCCGTAGCCGCACGGTGCGCAGGCGATCGAACAGATCGTGATCGACGTCCTTCCACCCCTCGGTATCCGGGCGCGGACGCGAGGGACGACGATCCTTCGTGACGCGCCGCTGGCGTGCAAGCGTCAGGTCCGGGCACGCGCCCGCGTCCTTGAGCAGCGCAACGCCCGCTTCGGTCAGCGCGAGGACGGGATACGGTTCGTCGGTCTGTCGCAGCAGCCCCTCGGCGCTGATCTGCTCGATGTAGCCGCGGACTTCGGGCACCGCTGCGTCGCGCAGCAGCCCGAACGTGCTCAACTGCTGGTGCCTGCGCTTCGTGACCTGCTCGCTCTCGCTTCCGCAGAGCACGTTGGCGACGTGCGCGGCGCCGAACCGCTGGCCGACCCGCGCGACACACGAGAGGATCTTCCGCGCGATCACCACCGCGTCATCCACGGCCTCGAGCTCGCCGAGGCAGTAGTCACAGGCGCCGCAGTCCTCCTTGTCGTAGCGCTCGCCGAAGTACGACACGAGGTGCCGGTGCCGGCAACCGACGCCCGCAGCGTAACGCTCGATGTCGCGCAGCAGCGAGCGCCGCGCATCGGTGAGCTCGCCATTGCGCTCGAGCATGACGCGCCACTTCAGAAAGTCCGCGCCGGAGTACACGAGCACGCACTCCGCTTCGAGCCCGTCCCGCCCCGCGCGGCCGGATTCCTGCTGGTAATGTTCCAGTGACTGGGGCGCTCCCGCGTGCACGACGAAGCGCACGTCGGACCGGTCGATGCCCATCCCGAACGCCACGGTGGCAACGATGACGTCCGCCTCTTCATTGATGAAGCGATCCTGGTTGCGGTGCCGCTCGGCGTCCGCAAGTCCCGCGTGATACGGCAAGGCGCGAAGACCGGTTGACGAGAGCCATTCGGCGAGCGCGTCAACTTCGCGGCGCGAGGTGCAGTAGATGATGCCGGCGTTGCCGCGATGGCGGGCCAGGATGCCGTGCAGCTGCGTCTTCAGGCTGGACCGCGGCAGCACGCGGTACACGAGGTTCGGACGATCGAATGAGCCCACGAGCTCGATCGGATCGCGCAACTCGAGCTGCGTGGCGATATCGCGCCGCACGCGGCCGGTCGCGGTGGCGGTGAAGGCGTGCAGGCTGACGCGCGGAAACCGCGCGCGCAGCGCGCCAAGCTGGCGGTACTCCGGGCGGAAGTCGTGCCCCCACTGGCTGATGCAATGCGCTTCGTCCACGGCGAGGTAACCGATGCGGCCGACCATCTGCAGGAAACTCTCACCGCCCTCTCCTGCCAGCCGCTCCGGCGACACGTAGACGAGCGCGTAGCGTCCCTCGCGGATGCCCGCCGCCACGGATGCTTTCTCGTCCGCCGCCATCGCGCTGTTGTAGCAGGCAGCCGCGATGCCGTTTTCCACCAGGGTATCGACCTGGTCTTTCATCAGCGAGATCAGCGGCGAAACCACGAGCGCGACGCCGCCGCTGACGAGCGCCGGCGCCTGGAAACACAGCGACTTTCCTCCGCCGGTGGGCAGCACGACGACCGAATCGCGCGCGTCGAGGATTGCGTCCATCGCTTCCCGCTGCAGCGGACGGAAGGAGGTATAGCCCCAGTACTTGGAGAGGACCTGGTCGAGAGTGGTCACGGAATGGAACAACATTACAACAGAGAAACGGAGGAGGCGATAATCACCGCATGCGTCACGCTCTCGCGCTCGGCCTCGTGTCTGCCGCGACACTCACCGCCCAGCAGCCATCCGTGCCTCCGGCTGCTCCGCCCTTCCGGATCGAAGAAACTTCGATCGCGCAGATACACGACGCGATGAAGGGAGGACGGCTGACCTGTCGCGCCCTCGTGGATGGTTACCTGCGGCGGATTCATGCCTACGACAAGAACGGACCGGGCATCAACGCGCTCGTCGTGATTAACCCCGACGCACAGAAGCAGGCCGACGAACTCGATCGCCGGTTCGCGCAATCGGGGCCTGTCGGGGCGCTCCACTGCGTCCCGGCAATCGTGAAGGACAACTTCGAAACGATCGGCCTGCAAAGCGCGGCGGGATCGCTGTCGTTGAAGGGATTCGTGTCCAACAAGGACGCGTTCCAGGTGAAGCGCATCAAGGAGGCGGGCGCGATCGTCCTTGCCAAGTCGAACATGGCGGAGTTCGCCTTCAGCCCGTACGAGACGGTCAACTCCGTGCTGCCCGGCTACACGCGGAATCCCTACGCGCTGGATCGCGTGACCGCCGGATCGAGCGGCGGCACGGCGGCCGCGGTGGCGGCGAACCTCGGAGCGATCGGCCTCGGCAGCGACACGGGCAACTCGATCCGCGGACCCTCAGCACACCAGGCGCTCGTCGGCATCCGATCGACGATGGGCTTGACCAGCCGCGCAGGCGTGGTTCCACTGAGTCTGCTCGCGGATGTCGCGGGGCCGATAACGCGGACGGTCGCGGATGCGGTCGCGGTCCTGCAGGTGATCGCCGGCGAGGATCCTGACGACCCGGTCACGGCCGCCGCGCGCGGCAAAACGATTCCAAAGTACAGCGAATCGCTGCAGCGCAACGGGTTGAAAGGGTCGCGCATCGGCATTCTGCGGCAGGCGTACGAGCGCGACACGACCGATCCGGAAGTCGTGGACGTGTTCATCGCCGCCGTCGAGGATCTGAAGCGTGCGGGCGCGACCATCGTCGATCCGGCGCGCGTCGAGCTTGGCGACGTTCGGCGGCCCCAGGGTGGCGGATCGTGCGGAGGCTTCAAGTACGACATCAATCGCTATCTCGCCGCACACGGAGATCGCGTACCCGTTCACACGCTCGAAGAGATCATCCGGTCCCGTCGTTTCCATCCGTCGATCGAAGCGAGGCTGCGGTCAGCGCAGGAAGGATCCGAGAACGGCCCCGACACGCCCGAATGCAAGGCGGACGCGGCCTACCGCGAACAGTTCAGGGCGGCGGTCGCGAAAACGATGGACGCGAACAGGCTCGATGCGTTCGTCTACCCGACGTGGAGCAACCCGCCGCGGCTGATCGGCGACATGAACACGCCGCACGGCGACAACAGTCAGATCTTCTCGCCGACGACCGGGTGGCCGGCGATCAACGTGCCGATGGGTTATACGCGGGGAACGCTGCCGGCGGGGATCACGTTCTTCGGCCGCGCGTGGAGCGAGCCAACGTTGATCAGGCTGGCGTACGGATACGAACAGGCGACGCGACACCGTTATCCGCCGGCCGCCGCGCCGCCGCTGCGGTGACGCTTGCAGTTACCAGTTGCCAGTTGTCAGTTGCCAGTTGCCAGTTGTCAGTTGTCAGTTGCCAGTTGTCAGTTGCCAGTTGCCAGTTGCCAGTTGCCAGTTGCCAGTTGCCAGTTAGCGGTTCGCCGCTTGCGCCTGCATTTCCTGCCGCCGCCGCGTGAGGTGCGGCACCTGGCCGATCATCCGCTGCAACAGCATCAGCTGCGCGCGATGGTGCATCTCGTGCTCCTTCGGCCCCAGGAGCATCTCGAAGCGCGTCTTCGTTTCCGGCTGCACGGGGGGCGGGAAGCTGATCGTGCTCGCCAGCGTAGCTTCGTCGAGCCCCTCGAGAAACGAGGCGAATTGCTCCCCGTTTTCCTTGAGCGCGCCGATAATCTGCACCTTCGTCTGTAGCGCCTGCTGCTCCCCCTGCGACTTCTGCAACCCCGCGGCGAACATGGCGAAATCGAGGTGCGGGATCTTGTGCGTGTGCACGTCGATCTGCCACATCGGGCTGACCGCCAGGTGCGCCAGCATCTCGCCGATGCTCATCACCTCCGGCGTCGCGCGGAAGCCGTACTTGTTCTCCGGGATCTCTTCGGCGATCGCCAGGGTGTTCTTCCGAACCGTCCGGAAACTCTCCGCCAGGTGCTTCGCTCCGTAATACGTCACACAGCCCTCCTGTGGGTCGAACAAACCGCGCGAGTGTAGCATGGAGCCCATTGCATGACGCTCGAACACGTCGCCGTCGCCTGCGGCCTGGGCAACATTTACCTGACCGTACGCCAGAACATCTGGTGCTGGCCCGTCGGCGTCGTGATGGTCTCGCTCTACATCTACATCTTTTACAACACGAAGCTGTACTCGGACGCGGGCCTGAACGTCTTCTTTCTCGTCATGCAGTTCTACGGCTGGTACCTGTGGACGCGCGGCCCCGTCGAGCACGCGCGCTCGCTCTCCGCCGTGAAGCGCCTGGGCCTGCGCGGCTGGACGTGGACGTGGGTCGGCGTGATCGCGGGAACGGCGACGCTCGGTACGGGGATGCACCGCTTCACCGACGCGGCGCTGCCGTATCCCGACGCCTTCACGACCATGCTGAGCGTGATCGCGCAGTTCCTGTTGACGCGCAAGATCCTCGAGAACTGGACGCTCTGGATCATCGCCGACATCGTCTACATCGGCGTGTACACGTCAAAGGCGCTGTATTGGACCACCGCGCTCTACGCCGTGTTTTTGATCCTGTGCGTGCAGGGCTACCGCGACTGGCGCCGCAGCGTTGCCACAGACGAACACCGTTAAAAGCCACAGGCCAACACAGGCAGATATCAGCTCATAATCAAGGTCATGGTCGCGCGGTACATTCGCGCTATCTCGGCGTCGGCCGCCATTCACGCGATCGTTGCTCTTCCGTTCGTCTGGCCGGTGTCGATATCGGCGAAGCCGCCGATTTCGTCATGGACACGCTCGTGCCCGTCCCCGGTTCGACGACCGCCGACTCAACGTATACCGGCCACAGCGTCATCACGAGGACGCATGGCGGCGCCACGTTGCTGGGACATGACACCGGGTTCATATCCAGCGCGAATCCATTCGCGGCGCCGTTTGTAACGACGGTCAACATCGTGGGCGGCACGAAGCAGTACGCCAATGCGACCGGTCAGTTCGTGGCCACCGGTGTACTGAATTTCATCAGCGGCGACGCGGTGGGGACGTTCACGTCCAGCGTCTGCAAGTAGGGCTCAACGCCGATCGTCATCGTCATTCCCGACTGCGACGGGCCGGATGAAGCCGGTCCGCCGCGGCGGGGGCATCTTCGATCCGCGCCCGCGGACGGCTTCCCAGATAATCTGATTCAGCTCGAGATCCGGCGCGAGATCCGGCGCGCTGAAATCCATGCGCAGCGAGGCTGCCGCGCCCGGCGCATTCCAGTCGTTCTTCTCGCCGAGTTTCACGCGCGCCGCCAAGTGCGTATACGGACGCAGGTCCGGCGACGTCATGAACGCGTTGTACATCGGCGTCGCCGCCGCGTCGTATTGGCTCATGGGCGGCAGGCCGAGAATCAGCTCCATCGTGCGCAACACGCCTGACGTCGTGTAGAGCGTGCTGTCGACCACGCCGCGGCGGGAGAAGGGACTGATCGCCATCAGGATCGACCGGTGCGCGTCCACGTGGTCCGGCCCGTTCTGCGCGTCGTCTTCGACGATGAAGATCGCGCTCTCCTTCCAGATCGCGCTGTGTGAGATGAGCTCGACGAGCTGCCCGACGGCGAGATCGTTGTCGGCGACCATCGCCCGCGGCGTGTGCTGGCCGGGAGACGTGCCGCTGGTGTGATCGCGCGGAATCCTGAGAATGGACAACCGGGGCACGGTGCCTTTCGCGACGAGCTCCTTGAACTCCTTCGCGAACACCTGCACCCGCTCGACGTCCGGGATGTTCATGTCGAACGGCGGGAAGGTCGGATGGACGTGGCCGTCGAGGCCCGGTACCGATGCGACCATCTGCCCGCCGGGGCGATCCCATCCGGCAAATTCACCATACGTTCGGTACGTGAGATTCGCGCGCTTCGCGAAGTCCCACAGGTACCCTTGCGCCGGCGCGGCGATATTGCCGAAGGGGTTCCGCATCAGATAACCCCCTTCGCTGAGATAGAGACCTTCGCGACGGCCGTAATTCGCCGGCCACATCTTCTCCACGAAATCTGTCGCGTATGCACCGGTGGAGAACGCGTGTCCGTCGTAGCTGACCTCGGCGTCGACGTAGAAGTTGTCGAACGTCTGGAATGACGTCGCGAGCGCGTGCGCGTTCGGCGTCACTTCCTGGCCGAACAGCGTGAGCGACGGATCGCCGTTGGCGCGCGGCAGGTCGCCGAGCACCTGGTCGTACGTGCGGTTCTCACGGATCACGTAGAAGACGTACTTGATCGGCGACGAGTCGCCGACGCGACGCGGGATCGGCGATGCCGATGGAACGTTCGCCGGCGCGAGGAGATGCGCGTCGGAGTACGGTGTGAGCTCGCGCACGCGAGCCGTCATGCGCTGCAGCGAGGCAGCCGTCGGCAGGGGGATCACGGAGATCGCCCCTTGATACATTGCGCCGCTGTACTGCGCGTCGATGCGCGCGCCGCCCGGCTGCGGGCCGCGAGGGTTGCCGCCGCCGACCAGCCCCTTGCCGTCGAGCACGAACAGCCG
>DASPXV010000088.1:0-4281 GCA_035637115.1 Vicinamibacterales bacterium | reverse complement strand
GTCGTGGTGCACGTAATCGATCTCGAAGCCGCCGCCCTCGCGCGGGCGGAACGCGCGCACCTCGCAGCGCGTGCGCAGGTCAGCGCCGAACCGCTGCGCGTGCGTGAGGTAGGTGTAGTCGAGTGTGTTCTTCGAGCCGTAGTTGCAGCCGACGTTGCACTCGCCGACGAGCCGGCACGTGTAGCGCGTCCGCCCGTGCAGGTTCGGGTGCTCCTCCTTGATCGGCTCGCCGGGGACAGGCGCTTCGCCGTCGTTCGCGAACGTGACGGCAAGGTTTGGCAGGAACCAGTCGTAGCCGCGCCGCTCGGCTGCCTCCTTCAGCGCGAGCGTCTTCCGCGTCTCGGAGTACGGCTGGCGGTGGAGCGGGTACTTCTGGACGTCGAGCATGCGCTCGACGCGGTCGTAGTGCGCGTCCAGCTCCGCGCGTGTGACCGGCCAGTGCTCGCCCCCGGGCGCGCCGCCGTCCTGGACGAACCAGCGCTCGTCCTTACGGATCATCACGTTCGCGTAAATCAGCGAGCCGCCACCGAGGCCGCTCGAGACGAGCGCGTCGATCCCGCGAAACGACCAGATGTTGAACATGCCGTGCAGGCCTTCGCTCGGGTCCCAGAAGTTCTTCGAGAGCCCGTGCGGGCTGCGCGGGAACGAGCCCGGCGGGAACGGCTTGCCCCGCTCGAGTAGGCACACGCTCCGCCCCCCCTCCGCGAGCCGGTACGCGCTGACCGACCCGCCGAAACCCGAGCCCACCACAACCGCCTCAAAATGCTCGTACTGCAGCGTCCCTCCTAAATGCGCCGCCGCAGTTTGTGAGAACGTATCGCGCTCTGACCCGACTTGCAAGAGCGGCTCCAGCGAGGAGCGCACGTCCAACGCACTACATGGCCGCATCTCCCTCACCGCGCACAGGCATCGGAACCACACTGAGCTTGACGTGCGCGACGGCAACCTCAACCTCGCATTCGTCGTCACGGAGAGCGCGGGGGCGCGGCCTTTTCTCAAGCAAATCGCTGCCATACCTGCGCATGGTCGGGCCGAGCTGGCTATTCACGCCTGAGCGTGCGACTCCGGAACACGCGGCGAGGTCCACTCGCAGCCCGCGCGGGAGTACATGCCCGCGTATTACAGAGCTCTGGAAACGAACGCTCGGGCTCGCGCACGATCTCGAGACGCCGCCGGATGACCAGCGCGAGCGCGCTGTGCGCGCGCCGCTGCGCGCAGTTCAGCGGCTCGCGCTCGACCGGACCTACGTGTACGAGAGATGGTCAGACGTCAAGCTCGCGATGAACTGATCCAAGACGTTCTGTGACGAAAGTCTCGCCGCGCTCCACTGCGGCTTGTTTGGATTGCGCGACAGCGCGCTGAGATCACGGCGACTCGATCTTGGCTTTCGGGCGCACGATTGGCACATGCGCCGAAACGGTCTGCAACGTCTGCGTTGTTGTCCTGGTGACTGTGGTCGTCGCCGCCGGAATGGTGGTCGAGATTGTGGCGTACTCGTCGTGGGAATTGTCGCTGTGTCGGTGGTGATCGTGCCGTCAACCGTGGTGGCCACGGTCGTGATCGCCGGAATCGTCGTCACAGTCGTGATCGTTCTCGTGACGGCGGCTGGACCTGATCTCTCACGAGGCTGCGTCTCGCGACCGGTAAAAGACTTCGTGTGTATGGCGGCGAGTGACTCGTTCTCGGGATAGTCGATCTCGATTACGGCAAAGAACTTTCCGTGAAACGGCGGATACTGGATCCAAACTTTGGCCGTGCGTGCGTAGCTGTCCGCGGGGGTGTGAAGCTCGCGAGGAACTGATGAATCCATTGTTTCCGCTCTCTGCTGGGAAGGTCGCGGACGTCGCCTCGCAGGGTCCAGACGATCTCGGGACTCTTGTTGCGTAGCCCCTCCACGCTGACGTTGACGTAGTACTCGTTGCCGAGCTGCCCAAGCTTGGCTTCGCTGTAGCCAGCGGTGTCCTGTCCCGTCTCGTAAAGGAAATCGAAACAAGGGCATTTCACGGAAGCTGTCCGTGATCGTCATGGTTGCGTTCCGTCGCGGGGGCGGCGGCGACGGGTCGGGCCAAAGCAAATAAAAACAAGACTGACGATGGCGCTGATGAGCGCGACCACAGCCGTCAGGCCAGCGACGATTTTGCCGGCGCTGTCGAAGTACGCGAGAAAGCGCCAGTTCGGCTCCTCGTTCAACCTTCTTCTCACCCCCTCGACGGGCTCGGTCGAGCGTACTCCCTTAGCCCAAAAGACTTCAACCGCCGTTGGAGCCACGATCTTGTGCTAGCAGGCGCCGTGAAAAGCGAGCACGGGATGCAGCTCGACCTCGTTTGGGGCAACGCCGTGGAGTTCGCTTCCATGGATCAGATCGAAGAAGCCGACGCCGCGAATCGTTGCTGTCGTGCCTTGACGGAACTGGGCCCAGCCTTTCTTGAAGCCGGTGCGGCAGTCCCGGGTCAAATCGACGACATCCGCGCGCGCCTGCGCGATCTCGTTCTTGTACCGCGTCGGCGCCGTGACGTTGCACGCGACGTTGGGGAACTCGACGATCATGTGATCCACCGATTCACCCTGGTCGTCGCGGATCGCGAGATGCACGTCCTGGTCTTCTTCAACCTTCGCCTCGAGAAGCGCCACGTCCGTGAGCAGGTATTTAGTACGCTCGACGCCCGGCAGTCGAGGCGTGTGCGTGCCGATCGGCCCGTGCTCCTGTGTGACCAGGTAGTGGATCGTGCGCCGTTCCGCGTTGCGCTTCAGCTTCGGCGCACCCGCCGCGCGCAGATCGCCAAGGGTCTTCACGTCCCATCGGTTCGATCCTCCGCACGAGGCGGCCGCGTAATCAGTGTCACGTGCGCGCCCGGTCTGATCGCTGACTGCCGCGACGAGCGCAGCAAGCCCGACCACGGCGACCGCGGCAGCGATGCGCACGCGATTCACGTCTTGACGATCCCTGCGCAACAGCACGAGACCAAGACGCGCGCGATCTTGCGCGAAGAGCTTCCCGTGCGGACGGTTCGAGCGCCTGTGCCTAATGGATGAGACTCTTGCAACATCGAGTTTGCGGTTCTTGAGTTCAGGAAGAGCGTGAGGTCTCGATCGGTTTACCCGGCGACGTGTTGCGTCGTTTCGGGTGGTTTTCGCACTACCGGCGCGGTCGCGCCGCCGAACGACAGCAGTGTGTCGCGGGCCCACCGTTCGCTGAATCCGGCCAGGAATGCGATCACGAGCAGGAAATAGAAGCGGCGGTTGTCGTCCGTCGGCAGTTTGAAGACGTCGAGCAAGGATGAGGTCACGGCGAAGTAGAGCGCCAGGCCGAAGACGGCGCCAATCAGCGGTCGCAAGGCACCGAGGAAGGTCGGATAGCGACGCCCGACGTCATAGTCGAGGCGAAACTGCCCTGATCCGATGCGGGCCATCACGCTCACGAGTGCGCCCAGGGTGCCCGCGGTAAGACAGCCGAAGACGTCACGGTTGTCGATCCCAGAGAGGTCGAGCGTCAGACCTACGGCGACCGAGACGAGCCCGAGCACGAACGCGCCCAGGACCATGCCGGCGAAGTAGTACATCTGCGCTTGCCCATTTGCCGCCTGGTGGTAGTAGGCGCGTGCCTTCTCCAGCTTCCGGCGCTCGAGCTTCAAAGCGAGCTCCTTCTTACCTTTTCCCTCATGCTCGGACGGCGCGTCGACGAGGCTGAGCAGGTGAGTTGCGGAAGCCATCACGAGTTGCATGGATATATGCAGCGTCTTCCCACGCAGCACCTGTGCGGCACGCACGGCAAGCTCGTCGCATTCGTGCAGCGCGTCGGCGATCTCGGGTTCGTCCTTTGTCGCCCAGTCCGACACGCGGTGAAAGGCCAGCGCCGCCTGTGAACGCTTTTTGACAGGGACTTCCGTCAGCGCGACGGCGCTCGGCTGTGACGTGCACCAGTATGCGCTGACAATGCGACCGTGCTCGCGTTGAAATGCCGCCTCGAATTCACGATAGCGCTCCTCGGCAGGACCCGTATACACCTCACCCTGGTTGAGGGCCTTCTCGCGCATGAAATGCGCCTGGACGAGCTCAGGAAAGGAGATGCATTGCGCTGTCTCGGCGCGGGCCAGCTCTGCTCGGACCCCGAGCCGCGTGAGCTTCTTTGCTGGAACATGCTGCGCTACGCCGGACATAAGTCTCTCAACTGCCGCAGCGGTCGCTTGTCTTGGTCTCAGCCTACGCGGTCAGTGCCGCGAGGGCAAGTGTCTTCCCTCCCCCGGCGGCTCCCGATGACGTGCCGTGTCGTTTGCAGGCGCC
>DASPXV010000087.1:0-37561 GCA_035637115.1 Vicinamibacterales bacterium | reverse complement strand
GACGATGTGCAACTCGCGCGCATCCGCATCCCAATCCGCCGTCACTGTGCCGGAGGTCGTGGTCCCAAGATACTGCGCCGGAATCGTCGAAGCCATTGGCACCACCTCGTCGATGGACAAGCCGGTGAAGCGCACTGTATTGGCAATCGCGCGATCGAGCGTCAGGCTCGAGCCGGCGAGATACGGACTATCAGGCAGCGAGACGCGGCCATTTTCTCCGAGCGTGCACGTGACGCCACCAATCGCGTACGTGCCGGGCGCGCAGCCGGCGGCGGCAATCGCATCGCTCACGAGAATCGTGCTGCGCGCGCCTTTCGCGCGCACCATCGCTTTCATCGTCGAGGGGGACAGGTGGTGACCGTCGGCGATCAAGCTCGCGAGGACGCCATCAGCCGCCAGCAATTCCCAGATCGGATTCGGGTGCCGCGGCAGCATCTGGGCGCAGCCGTTGCCAAGATGCGTCGCCAGCGTTGCTCCCGCACTGATCGCGTCGGCGATCTGCTGCGGCGTCGCTGCGGTATGCCCGATTGCCACGCGAACGGCGGATGCCGTGAGGTGAGCGATCAGCCGGAGCGCGCCGTCCACCTCCGGCGCCAGCGTGACGAGGGCGATGCGGCCGTCCGCGGCATCCTGCCGCCGCTTGAAGTCGTCCAGGCCGGCTGGCCCAACGTGTGCGCGAGGATGCGCGCCGCGCGCGCCGTCATCCGGCGAGATGTAGGGACCTTCCATGTGGATCCCCGCGATCGCCGGATCGGCCATGCGTGCGAGCACGCGCGCGTTGGCTGCGAATCGATCAAAAGAGGATGTCACGAGCGTCGGCAGGCAGCGCGTGACGCCGGTAGCGCGTATCCGCGCCAGCGACTCGCTCACGCGCTCAGCCGACAGGTCCGTTCCGTTGAAGTCCACGCCGCCGAAACCGTTCACCTGCAGGTCGAACAGCCCGGGCAGCTCGATCCTCATGCCGCGTCGCTTTCTCGAATCTCGCCGCGTGTCGCAGGCGTCAGCAGCGCCGCGGAATCGCGATCGAGGTAGATCGTCGTACGCGCGTGGGTCCGCAGGATCGATGCCGGCGCCAGCGGCGACACCTCTCCCTCCAGACACGCGCGCACCGCCGCCGCTTTCCGCGCATCGGGCACGACGGCGACGATCTCGCGTGATTTCAGAATCTGGCGGACGGACATCGAGATCGCGCGTGAGGGGACGTCTGCAACGCTCGCGAACCATCCCTCACCCACTTGCTGCCGCCGGCACGCCTCGTCGAGCTCGACGATCAGGTACGGCTTCTCGGTGATGAAATCCGCGGGTGGATCGTTGAACGCCAGGTGGCCGTTCTCGCCGATACCCACGAACGCGACGTCAACGACGCGCTCCACTAGCGCGCGCCCGGCCTCTTTGGCCGCCCGTGCCGGATCGTGCTCGCCATCGAGCAAATGAAACCTGACGATGCCCGCCGGCGCGATGAGTCGTTCGAGCAGGTATTTGCGGAAGCTCGCCGGATGATCGATCGGCAAGCCTGCGTATTCATCGAGATGGAAGAGTTCCACCCGCGCCCAGTCGATGCCGGGAGCGGCGATGAGCGCGTCCAGGAAATCGACTTGTGACGCGCCCGTCGCCGCCACGATTCGCGCACTGCCCTGCGCCGCAATTGCGGCCGCGATCGCCTGCGCCGCCGCGCGCGCGGCCGCGCGGCTCGACGTCCCTCGATCGATATACGTTTTGACGCGCACCTGGCCACTCATCCGGGGACCATTCTGCCATTTCCCTCGATTCGTCCCCTCAGCCTCGCGCCCCGCACCTGCCGGTGTCATAATTTGACCCGCAAGGGAGCCCAGCAATGATCAATAGACGCCGTTACGCCGCGGCCGCCATGGCGGTCGCGTTCGCATCGACCGCGCTCGTCGCGCAGCAGCTGCAATACCCCGCCGCGAGGAAAATCGATCACGCAGACGTCTACCACGGCACGAAGGTCGCCGATCCATACCGCTGGATGGAAGACGACATGTCGACGGAGACGGCCGCGTGGGTCGAGGCCGAAAACAAAGTCACTTTCCCGTACCTGGAAGCGATTCCGTACCGCGCGCAGCTCCAGGCGCGCGTGAAACAGCTCAACGATTACCCGAAGTACTCGTCGCCGTCGCGGAAGGGACCGTACTACTTCTTTTCGAAGAACGAAGGCCTGCAGGATCAGAGCGTCCTCTACATTCAGAAGGGCATCGACGGCACGCCGGAAGTCCTGCTCGACCCGAACAAGTGGGAAGGGGCGCCGACGACGCGGCTGGCCGGCTTCGCGCCGTCCGCCGACGCGAAATACGCGGTGTACGGCATCTCGAAGGGCGGCTCCGACTGGACGCAGTACAAGGTGATAGAGCTCGCGACGAAGAAAACGCTGCCCGACGCGATCGACTGGGTCAAGGTCTCCGGCATCGCGTGGCATGCGGACGGCTTCTACTACAGCCGCTATCCCGAGCCGGCCAAGGGTAAATCCGAGAAGGCGTCAATCAACGAAGACCACCGCGTCTACTTCCACAAGATCGGCACGCCGCAGTCGCAGGACCGGCAGATCTATCAGGACGCGGCGAACCCGCAGCGCTTCAACACGGTTGACACGACGGAGGACGAGCGCTTCGCGCTGCTCACAGTCTCGGACCGCGGCAAGGGCAAGGACGGCAACGCGCTCTTCGCGCGCGATCTCTCGCGCGGCCAGCGCGAGTTCAATCCCGTCATCCGCGACATTACGAACGACTCCTATGGCGTCGTGGACAATGTCGCCGACAAGCTGCTCGTCGAGACCAACCGCAACGCGCCGAACGGCCGCGTCGTGCTCGTCGATCCGCGGAAGCCCGACGAGCCGAACTGGAAGACAATCCTGCCCGAGCATCCCGAACCGCTGCAGGGCGTCAGCACCGCCGGCGGAAAGATCTTTGCGACCTACTTGAAGGACGTGACCACGCGCGCCTACGTGTACAACATGGATGGCACGCTCGAGAACGAAGTGGAGCTGCCGGGTCCCGGCGTGGCCGGCGGCTTCGGCGGCAACCACGACGACGCATTCGTCTTCTACACGTTCAACTCGCTCAACGTGCCACCCACGATCTACCGGTATGACATCGCAACGAAGAAGAGCACCGTATTCCGCCAGCCGCAGGTTCCCGGCTACAACCCCGACGCCTTCGAGACGAAGGCGGTGTTCTACACGAGCAAGGACGGCACGAAGATTCCGATGTTCCTGGTCCACAAGAAGGGCTTGAAGCTCGATGGCAACAATCCGACGCTGCTCTATGCCTACGGCGGTTTCAACATCGTGCAGTCGCCGACGTTCAGCGCGGCGCGGCTGGCGCTGCTCGAGCAGGGATTCGTCTACGCGAACGCGAACATCCGCGGCGGCGGCGAGTACGGCGAGGACTGGCACCACCAGGGGATGAAGCTGAAGAAGCAGAACGTCTTCGACGATTTCATCGGGGCGGCCGAATGGCTGATCGCCAACAACTACACCTCGAGCGAGCGGCTCGCCGTTCAGGGAGGATCCAACGGCGGCCTGTTGATCGGCGCCGTCATCAACCAGCGGCCGGAACTGTTCAAGGTCGCGATCCCGCAGGTCGGCGTGATGGACATGCTCCGCTTCCACAAGTTCACGATCGGTTGGAACTGGATCGCCGACTACGGATCGAGCGACAATCCCGAGGAGTTCAAGGCGCTCTACGCCTACTCACCGCTCCACAACATCAAGGCGGGCGTGAAGTATCCCGCGACATTGATCACCACGGCGGATCACGACGACCGTGTCGTTCCCGCGCACTCGTTCAAGTACGCGGCGACGCTGCAGGAGAACGCGAGCAAGGAAACGCCGATCCTCATCCGCATCGACACGAAGTCCGGCCACGGCGCCAGCAGCCTCACCAAGGCGCTGGAAACGACCGCGGACATCTACACGTTCATCATGCACAACATGGGACTCCGGCCGGCGCCCGGCACGCAATGAAGACCACCGCCGTGTTCCTCATCTGCTGTGCGATGGCGGTCGCCGCCGCCGCGCAGCAAACCAGCGCGCAGCCGCCGCGCGCCACGTTCAGCTCCTCCGTCGATCTCGTCTCGGTCGACGTCAACGTAATCGACCGCGAGGGACGGCCGGTCCGCGACCTGGATGCGCGCGATTTCACGCTGACGGTCGACGGCCGGGTGCGGAAGATTGCCTCCGCGCAGTTTATCTCCGTGACCGCTCCGAGCCTGGACGCCGCGCCGCCGCCGGCGGACTACACGTCCAACGTGGGGACGCCAATCGGACGGCTCATCGCGATCGTGATCGATCGCGGGAGCATCGCGCCGGTGCGCGCCAAGGACGTCTTCGCTGCCGCCGCGCGCTTCGTCGAGCAGCTCCGGCCGGCGGATCGCGTGGCGCTCCTCTGCATTCCGTCGGGACCGACGGTGGACTTCACCACCGATCACGATGCCGTGACATCGGCGCTGCTGCGCACCGACGGCATGGCGGATGCCGGACCTCATACGAAGAACGTCGCGATGTCGGAGGCGATGCAGTTCGAGCGGGGCAACACCCTCACAATCGACCTGGTGACCGAGCGCGAGTGCGGCGGCATACCCAAAGCTGGACCCGGCATGGGCGGCGGGCAATCGGAAGTGATGATGTGCGCCAAGATCGTCAAGGAGGAAGCTGGCATCAGGGCCGCGTTTGCGCACGAGCGGGCGCGCAACACTCTCGCGGGGCTGCGCACCATCCTCGAGCGGCTGAGTTCGAGTGAGACACCGAAGACGCTGGTCCTCGTGTCCGAGTCGCTGGTCATCGAGGGGGATCGCGCCGCAACGGCAAACCTGGCGCGCGCGGTTGCCGCCGCCCACGCCACGATTTACGCCCTGAAACCGGAACCCTCCGATTCCGACGCCTCGCAGGCCCGCGCGCCGCAATCGCGCGCGCAGGACCGCGCGACCCTGGAAGAAGGGCTCGCCGCCGTCGCGCGGATCGGGGGCGGGGAGATGTTTCGCGTGATTGCCAATCCGGATTTCGCGTTCGGCCGGATCACGGCGGAGCTCTCCGGGTATTACCTGCTGGGATTCGAGCCGGAAGCGGAAGACCGTGACGGCAAAGAACACTCCATCGCCGTCAAGGTGCAGCGAGGCGGCCTGTCGGTGCGATCGCGCCCGGAATTTACCGTCGGTCCGGCGCGCCACAAGAACGATCAGCAGAGCATCGCGGACCTCCTGCGTTCTCCCGCGATTGCCACGGACCTCCCGTTCCGCCTCACGACCTACGCGTTCCAGGACTCGGCATCGCCGAAGATCCGCCTGCTCGTCGCCATGGAAGTGGATCGTCCCGCGGACCCGAAGAGTCAGATGGCGATGGGCGTGGTGCTCGTCCAGCCGGGTGGCGACGTGGGCGCCAACTTCTTTCAGCCGGCGATTGCAGCGCCCGCCAACGCCTCTTCGAAACCGCAGCGCAGCTTCGCGACACTGCTCGTCGATCCAGGACAGTACATCCTGAAGGCCGCCGTGGTTGATACGGACGGCCGCCGCGGCAGCATCGAGCGTCCAGTCAAGGCATACATGACGCGCATGTCGCGCTTCCGCGCGACCGAACTGCTCATCGGCGATGAAGCCGATAACCAGGGGCTGGCTGCACGGATCGTTCCGACCATCACCGGCGACATCGGCGGTGACGAGCTGCTGGTATACCTGGAGTTGTTCGGCGATGCGCCCGCGGCCTTCGAGGGGACGACCGTCGGTCTCGAGGTGTCGCCGGCCGGAAGCACCACCGTCGTCCAGAACGCACCGGCGTCGCTGCAACCCGTTGGCGAAGATGGCCGCTGCCGCGCCGTCGCCGGCGCGCTGCCCCTCTCGCTGCTCCCCGCGGGCAGCTACGTTGCACGCGTGATCGTCAGCGTCGACGGCCGGAAGGTGGGCCAGATGGCGCGGCCGTTCCGGCTTCAGAAGAAGTGATCTCGCCGATGCGCGCCTTGGCGCGCGCGATCAGCTCGACGTTGCGTTCATAAGAGAGTTCCCCGGACGCAAGCGGCGGGTATGTGTGTCCGGCATACACCGGGTATGCCTCAGTCCGCAGGTGCGCAAGCATGTGATGTCCCTGCCGGGTCGCTCGCTCGTGCCGCAGCGCCGTGATGTCGATCGGTGCGACGACGATTCGCTCGCCGGGACCGGGCGAGGCTTCCGCCAGCATCCGTCCGTCGAAGTCCACAACCTGACTGCCGCCGGGCCACGAATACGGCGGGTAGTGCCGCAGGCTCGCACCCTGGTTCGCGGCAACGACGAACGCGGTGTTTTCGAGCGCCCGGCAGCGATTCACAACCGTCCACCAGTTCATCGGCTCGGTGGCGCCCCACGGATCCATGTAGGCAGAGACACGGATGAGGACTTCCGCGCCGTTGGCCGCGAGCTGGCGGATCGCCTCGGGAAAGAGCCAGTCGTAGCAGATGGCGCACCCGATGCGGCCGATCGGCGTGTCGGCGACCGGGAAGAGCGGCTCGTCGTAACCCTCGAGATCGTGCGGGCTGGCGTGCACCTCGTAGGGAATCCAGGGATTCACTTTTCGGTAGCGATAAAGGATGCCCTCGGGACCGATCAGGCAGGTGGTGTTGAAGACTGCCTGCGGCCAGCGCGAGTCCGCTTCGATCATCGAGCCGCTCTGAATATAGATGTCGTGCTCGCGAGCCTTCGCGTGCAGCCGATCGGTGTGCTCGTTCGGCACCGGAACCGCGAGCGTGTCCCGCAGCTCGCGGACGGTTGGATACACCGGAGCCGCGTGGGCAAATTCGGGGAACACGACGAGGCGCAGCGGCACGAACGGCGCCGCCCCGGCGACCGCGGCATCAATCATCGCCAGCATTCGATCGGTGTTCGCGCTCATCTGCGTCCGATCGAGTGGATTCGGCAGGTCCGTCTGGCAGGCAGCGGCCGAGTACCTGATTGGCGTCATCGCGGATCCCTCCGATCGATTGCCGCCGCGGCGCTGCGCTCCAGGGACGGAACGGGCCTCGTGATGACGCGCGTGTTGTACCGGGCGAGATACTCGCGATACCGCGGCGAATCGGGATAGTGCTCTCCCGGCCCGTACGGATAGCCCTTCATCGCGTGAAACGGCAGCGGCGCCAGCGCATCCGGCGTGGCGGAGCGGATGTTCATCTCCTTACTGTATCCGTCAGCGTGGAGGAAAAAGGTCCGGGACCAGTCGCGCGGAAGCGGCGGCAATCCGTCCGCACGAAACGTGAGCGCAACTTCATCCCCCGGCGACGCAATCGCAAACATGTCGTCCGTGCGGCCGAGCAGGAACCGCACGTCGCCATATTTCGTGTAGCGGCCCGCAGGAGTTTTCCACGGAGCGGCCGTCATCACGCGCGTGTAGTCATAGCCGTACGGTTCGCGGCCATCCGCTGAGACTTCGGCGGAGAAGCCACGCGCCCTGAGACGCGCCGCAGCGGGCGCGAGCCGTGACACGTGCACGTGAGCGCGTCCGCCGGAGGTGTCGACGAGAACCTGGTCCCAGTAGATGCGCATGTTGGTGACGATGCGCACTTCATGCGATCCGGCCGGAACGCGGCCGCGCAAATCCACGACGACTGTCTGGGGACGGCCAACCGGAACACCCATATCGGCGGTCGCTGTCCGCCAGCGCCCGGCGGCATCTCTGACCTCCACGATCGGCGGCTGCAGAGACAGTCCAGCCTGCACTGCGGCGATGTTGTCGTTCGAGAACGCGTAGTCGGTCCAGCCGGTGAACAGCAAGATCGCCTTGTCTGCATCAGCGCCGAGATCGAGCGTCAGGGAATGCGCGGCCGCGTAACCACGAATCGGCAGCCGATCGAAATCGTCCGCATACGATCGATCGAGCGATCGGATGCGAGGGAGCACGTCGTCGCCGTGCTCGTCGAGCGCCCGCAGCGGCGGATGCGCGCCTCGCGTCGAATAAATACGAAATCGAGGACGCGGAGGCCCGCGCAGCCCCTCGTTCGGGAATACGTCGACGTCCGAGGGATGATCGATTGCTAACAGTTGCACCCGATCGAGGAACATCGCCTCTTCGAGCTCGTTCGTCACCCGCAGCTCGTATGCGCCATCGCGCGGCCGCAGCTGGTCGCCGCGGATTCGCACGTACTCCTCCGGATCTGGCTCATTCCACACACCGGGCGCGACCCAATCCCCCATCTCACCGCCGCCCAGGAAGTCGGTGATGAATTCGAATCGCGCGCCATTCCACGTGAACAGGTACGGGCACGACGATGGCTTTCGATCGAGCTCGGTCACCGGCACGACGACCCGTCGAGTCGAAGCAGCGGCTGGTGCAATCTCCGTCTGGAGGATGCCCGATGGCCAAAGCACGCGGACGATATCCGCGGCGGATCTGACGCCAAGCCCGAAGCGCGCGTCGGCGGGCGCGACTGCCGGAGTGGCCGCTGACAGTTCCAGCTTCTGGCGCAGAGCGCCGGCGCGAATTTCCACGCTTGCGCCGGCGCCGGTCCGATTGCTCACCCTGGACGTCAGGCGAACGTCAACCGAGTGCTGGCGGCTCCCTCCATCGTTGCGCCACACGCGCAACGATCCGTCGTCGAGTCGGGCGATGACGTCAGTGTCGCCGTCGGCGTCGAGGTCCGTCGCGGCGAACTGTGCCGTGGGTCGCCGCATTTGATCAAGACCGGCGCTGTCAGTCACGTCGACCCACTTGTCGCCTGCGTTGCGGAACAGCGTGGGTCCGGATCGCGCGCCCACGAGGAGGTCGAGCAGACCGTCATTGTCGTAATCCAGCAGGAGGGACGCCGCGGCACTGCTGGAACGTTCAGGCGCGGGCCGCACCACGAAGTGTCCGCGGCCGTCGCTCAGCGCCAGCAGCGCAGGACCATCCGCGCGCCCGAACACGAAATCGGTGAAGGCATCCTTATTAATGTCCCCCGCCGTCACCGTTGTATAGCTGTCGCGTCCGGGCAGGCCGACTGGCGCGGCAACGTCCCGGAAAGTACCGTCGCGCCGGTTCTGAAACAGGACAGGGGCGGCTCCGCCTGGGACGATGAGTAGATCGACGTCACGCCGGTTGTCGTAATCCGTCGGAACGATGGCGAGACCGTCACCTGGATTTCCAGCTATGCCCGCCGCGGCCGCGATATCGATAAACGTGCTGTTGCCGTTATTGCGCAGGAGCTCTGTCGCTGCGCCGGCGCCCGCGACGACGATGTCGAGATCGCCGTCATGATCCACATCGACGAACGCGGCCGACCTCGAGCGGTTCGCGGCCGCTGTCAGGCCTGCTGCGGCGGTCACGTCTTCGAACGTTCCGTCCGCACGCTGGTGCAGGAGTCGATGACCGCCGTTCCGAAGAACGAACAGATCGGGACGGCCGTCATTGTCGAAATCACCCGCCACGGCGCCCACGCCGATGCCGGGCACCATCGTCGCGAGTCCGCTCGATTGAGTTACGTCTCGGAGCCGTCCAGCTTCATTTCGCCACAGGCGCAACGTCGACGCAGTCGTGACGAGCACATCCTGATCGCCGTCACCATCCATGTCGAACAGCGTGAGATCCCGAGCCGATCCCGCGTTGAAATCGGACGGGGTCGCGTCTATGAATCTGACCGGCGGGGTTGCCGGATCGACGAGCTCCGTTTCGGCGCCGGTCGAGACGATCGCTTCGGCGTACCGCCCCTGCTGAAGGTATCCCTGGGCATAGGTGACGCCGTAGGCGCTGTCGCGCAATGTCTGGAAGCGTTCCATCGCCGTCTGCGCTTCAGCACGCTGTCCCGCCCGTACGAGCGCTGTCGCCAGTCCGTACGCGGCCGTCACGTTGAAGGGCTCGGCCGCGAACGCGCGCTGAAACAGTTCGATCGCGCGGGTCGTGTCGCGCTGCTGCATGTACACCTGCGCGAGGTTGACGTTTGCGCCGGCGTCCTGCGGATCGATCACGAGCACACGCTTGAACGCTGCGATCGCATCCTCGGTCCGGTTCAGCGCCCTGGCAATCAGCCCGCGCACGTAGGCGGGCTGCGGCGACCCCGGCATCGCGGTCTCCGCGGCCTTGGCCTCGACGTCGGCCGCGTCGGCATGGCCGTCGTAGATCAGCGCGAGCGCGAGATTGAAACGTACGGCGGCCAGGGACGCGTCGATTCGCAGCGCGCCGCGAAAAGCCTCCGCTGCGGCCGCGTAGTCGAACTGCTCGAGCCGCGCGATGCCGAGATTGCTGGCGCGATACGCGCGTTCGACGCGATCGCGTCGAGCGGACGCCTGGGATGCAGACTGCCCGCCAGACGCGGGCGGTTGCGCGATAGCCGCAGCACGCAGGCACAAGGCCAGCACCGCGGCAATCGCCACCCAAAACGTGGGGCCGCCGCCGCGTCGGATCATGACGTGCGGCTGATCGGCACCGATCGGACGATGCCGCTGCCCTGCTTGACGGTAATGGTTTGGTCCGCGGTAGTTCGCGGCAGCGTTTCGACGCGGCCGTCGGGCCACGTCACCTCGAGACTCTTTACGCTCGTTGCCGCGCCGAGGCCGAACGTGAGCGTCAGTTCGCTCTGCGACAAGTAGCTCGAGCCCGTGCGCACCAGGCCCCACTGCGACGTTCCGTCTTCGAGCGTGACTCGGATTTTCGCGCCGATGCCGTCGCGGTTCGATGCTGTGCCAGCGACCCTGACGCGGAGCATGTGGTTGCGGTTTCCGCCGTCGTTCCGCAGCAGGCGCGCGGGTCCGTTGTTGACGGTTATCAGCAGATCGAGATCGCCGTCGTTGTCGATGTCGGCATACGCGGCGCCCCGCGCCACCAGCGGCTGCTGGAAGGCGGTACCGGCGCGGGCGCTGATCGATTCGAACCGGCGCGCCCCAAGATTCCTGAACAGGTGCGGCGGCTCCGCGTAGGTGACCTTCGGCTGCACGGTATTGATGTCGTCGGCGACGTGGCCATTCGCGGCGAAGATGTCGAGCCGGCCGTCGAGGTCCGCGTCGAAGAAGAAACAGGCAAACGTCAGCGTCAGCAGCGACGCGCGGCCGATCGAGGAGGTCGGCGCTTCGTCGATGAACAGCCCCTTCCCCTCGTTCGCGTACAGGGTCATCATCTGGTTCGAGAAGTTGCCAATGACGATGCCGGGACGGCCGGAGCCGTCGAAGTCAGCGGCATCGACGCCCATTCCCGCGCGCGCGACGCCCCCTTCGTCGAACGCCACTCCAGCTGTCATGCCGACGTCGGCAAACGTGCCGTCGCGCTTATTCCGATATAGACGATTGGGCTGCGTGTCGTTAGTCACGATCAGATCCGGCCAGCCGTCACTGTCGTAGTCGAACATGGCGACGCCAAGCCCCTTGCTGGTCGGATCGTAGACGCCCGCCTTGCGCGTCACGTCCTCGAAGGTGCCGTTGCCACGGTTGTGATACAACGCCGGGCTGCGGCCCTTGTACGATTCGGGCGTGCAGTAGGACTTTCGCGTGCCATCGAGCGTGCAGAACAGGTCCTTCTCGATCGACCACTCGACGTAGTTGGTCACGAAGAGATCCAGCCTGCCATCGCGGTCGTAGTCGAACCACAGCGCGCTGGTCGAGAACGCTTGCGCCCCCGTGCCCGAGGCGGCGGTCACATCGCTGAACTTGCCCGCGCCCTGGTTGTGAAACAGGCGGTTGCCATCGAGCGCAGTGATATACAGATCGGCGTTGCCGTCGTTGTCGTAGTCGGCTGCGGCCACACCCAGGCCGTACATCTCCACTGCGAGTCCGGCCTGTCGCGTGATGTCGGTGAATGTGCCGTCGCGATTATTGCGGTAGAGCGCCGGATACGCGGCCGCGCCGGGGCGTCCGGGCCAGTTGCGCGAATTTACGAGCAAGATGTCGGACCAGCCGTCGTTGTCCACGTCGACGAATGCGCACCCGGATCCGAGCGTCTCGGGCAAGTACTTCTTTCCGAAAGCGCCGCTGGTGTGCCGGAAGCGAATGCCTGCACGCGCGGTGACATCGGTGAAGGTTGGAACTGCGGTGGACGGAGCGAGCACGCTCCACATCAGCGCCACGAGCACCCACATCATCGCCCGCCGCCATGTTCGTGGATTTGCTGCCGCTCGTTGTTATCCTGCGGATGCAGCTGCCGGTAGTTGCCCGTGATGGCCTGGGAGGACTCGTCCGCCTTGAACCGGAGATACAGCTGCTGCTCGCGCGCGGCGGCATCCGCATGGCCGACGCCCTGCTGGCAGAGCATCAGGTTGTAGTGCGCCTGCAGATCCTCGGGATCGATCGCCAGCACCCTCGTGAACACATCGATCGCCTCTGCGAACTGGCGCTTCAGGAACAGCACTCGCCCAAGCTGATTGAGCACCACACGGTCCCTCGGATATGACGCCGACGCGCGACGCAGGTGATCGATCGCCTCGTCGTAGCGGCCCGTGGCCTTCAGCGCGGTCGCAAGGAAGAAATGGGACTTCGCAAGGCCAGGATTGATCTCGAGCGCCCTACGCAGGATCGGTTCCGCATCCGTCATGTTCCCTTCCTGCAGCCGCGCGCGGGCGACGTTCACCCATCCGTCCGCATATCCGGGATCCATTCGCGTGACCTTCAGGAAGGTCGATTCCGCATTCTTGATGTCTCCCTGGAGCAGAAGGCCGATTCCATAATCGTTCCACCGCTCGCGTACGTCGCGGTTCATCAGCGGCTTCACCTCCGGCAGCGCCGTTCCCGCGGGAAGCACGCGCAGCGACGCCTGTCCCTCGGCCATCACCGTCGTGGGGATGTCGGGGATCGCCTTTACCTGCCCCGAGACGCGAGACGTATCTCCTGTGAACATCCACGGCCCATCGTCATAGTCCTTCGCGACGTCGGCTTTTCTCGAGGGATCGCGTACGCCGGCGAACGCCCATTGCGTGTTCCACCAGGCGAACTTGCGGTAGTTCACCTTCGCCTTCAGGTGGATCGTGTCGCCCGCGTCGGCGGGTACGGCAAGACGGTAATGAATCGTGTCGGCGGCGCCGGGAGGAATCAGCCGGACGTATGCGACAGATCGTGCGGCCCACGCGTTTCGCTTGTTGATTGGATTGCCGTGCGCATCGAGCAGGAGGCTGCGATAGAAATGCGCGCCCGGATCCACCGGGCCCTTTCCACCGTCCGCGACTGCGCCGCTGTGCAGGATCGTCCGCCCCTTGTCATCCACCGCTTCCAGTTCGACCCACACGTCGAACGCGTCAACCGTGCCGGCGGGAAAGAAGTGGCCGACCTTACGGGTGCGGACGACGACGTCCACTCGCACGGAGTCGCCGCGCCGGACCGTCACGTCGAGCTTGTCCAGCGGCGCGAGCACTTCCGCGGCCGGCGCCGCGAACGCCTGTGCCCCGCCGTAATTCATCGACTCCTCGCCGACGGCAAACGTGCTCGACAGCCTCGGCTCTGCGTCTGCACGCTTCGGCAGCGCTTCGATCGGCGTCGGACCGGCCGTCCTCACGAGGCCGAAGACGTCGACCGACACCGCGCCCGCTTTGAGAAACGTCTGGACCGCCTCGAGCTGCTCCGGATCGTGGTTGACGGCGGGCAGCGCGGTGTTGGCCGCCGCGAATCGATGCGACCGCACGAAACCGTTGTGCGCCGCCGGATCGTTCGATCGCACCGGCGGCATGTGGCAGTCGGCACACGTCTGCGACACCGGCGGGTAATAGAACGAGCGGGCCCCCTCCCCCGAGACGCCGGAGGCCTGCCAGTTATCGTAATCGTTGAACCCGCGGAACCAGCGGTAGCCGTTCACAGGCACGTCGAGGTGCACCTTGTGGCACGCCGAGCAGAACTCGGCCGGCTGCTGCTTGTGAAACGGTTTCAGGAAGATGTCGCGGTGCGGCTGCGGATCGATATACGTGAGCCGATCGTGCGCGAAGCGCAGGAGCGGATTCTCGCTGGCCGCGAGGTCGTGAAGCGGCGGATATTCGACCTCGAAGTCCCCCTGCCCCATCGTGCTGCGCACGGAGGTAATCGCGTGGCACGACGTGCAGCCGAGCCCCGCCTGCGCTTCCGGCGTGTCGATCTGCTCTTTGATCGGACGATCGAAGCGGCCGTTGAAGAACACGGCGTGATCGTGACATCCGGCGCACCACTTCGACGGCGCGGTCCCGACGGTGTCCTGCATGTACTCGACCGACTTGCGGTACCACTGGTTGTTGAACGATGAGAAGTGGTGTGTAGACGATTTCCACTGCTGGTAGATGTCGGTATGGCAGCGGCCGCAGCTCTCGCTCGTCATGAAGAACGTCGCGGGAATCGTGCGGTGCACGTTCGTGTCGGACGACGAGGGAAAGAACGCGCTGCGCGGACCCGCGCCTTCCTCGTCCATGCTCGCGGGGACGAGCGCGGGATTGCGGATGCGATAGCGCGCCTGGTCGAGAGATCCCCCGCGCCACGCGATCGCAGGCGCGCCGAGCAGCGCCACGGCCGCCACAGCGTACGCGGTGCCGAGCGCGACGCGTTCGCGCGAGGCAAGGCGCCGAGCGCCGAGCCATGCGCCGTAGACGAGCCACGGCACGATGCCGGCGAGCATGAGCGCGATATGCACGGGCAGCAGCGGCCGGAAGCGTCCCGCCGCCCCGACAAAGGTGATGAGCAGGCCGGCGAGCGTACCCGCCGCCGCGAGCACCGTTGCGGCAATGAGAACACTGGGCATCGACCGGCGGTGGAACACAAACCGCCGCGCGAGCGGCACCGCGAGCGCGGCCCCCAGCACGATGTGCGCGACGACGTTGGCGAAATAGAAAAGCGACGGTTCCGCGAACGCCGCGAGGTACGCGGTGTTCAGCAGGAGCACGAAAACGCCGGCGCTCAGGCGCGCCGTGCTGTTGTGGAACCACTTGCGGATCATCAAGTTACCCAGAGGTGCAGGCGGACAGCGTACGTCCCGGTACCGCGGGCGTCAAGCGGCCCGAGGACGCGAGCGTTACTGGCAGCCGTTGGCGGAGATCGATGCGGGACGCGGCTTCCCCAGCCGGATGCCGTAATTGGCGAGCACGATGAATCCTGGAAACGTCGCGTCTCCCTGAAGGCCGGTGTAGGGATCGGGCTTGCGGTTGCGATAGAACCCGATTGGCACGGACAGCGAGGCGGAATGACTCGCGCGCGCAATGCTGATACCCGGCTCGACGAACATCTCCAGTCCAGGACGGCGGAACCCGTGGCTTGCGCCAATAAGATCGTAGCGTCGCTGCCCCTCGACACGATACGCGACGGTCGCCACGAGTGTGCGCGCCAGCGGAACCGCCATCCCGGCGCGTACAAGGTATTGATCCGGAACCGAATTGACCAGCCGTCCGGCGGCGGAAGCCGATGGATTTCGTCCCGGCGGAAGCCGCGACACGCTGATCGAGGGCGTGCCGTTCGTGTCGCGCGGGTTTGCCAGATAGCTGCCGGACGCAAAGATCTGGCTGCGTGCGACGTTCCTGAACCCCTGCGCCTCCAGCATCACTCCCCATCCGCCGTCGCCTGGCTGCACCGACTGATCGACGTACCGGAGCTGCGGATTGTTTCCCTCTGAATCGACGAACACGTCCTGCTCCGCGTAACCACCGGTCGGCGCTTTCAGGCCGACGCCGACCGCGACGTTGCCGCGTGCGTGCGTCGCCGTGGGGAACAGCCACACGCGTCCCATACCGGTGATATCGCCGATCCCGCGCGCACGCTCCGGTGCGCGCGTCCCCGGTGTGGGTGATGTCGGCGAAGGGATGGACCACGACGCGGCGGAGAACGGCACGCCGACAGAGATGCCGAACCGCGGCGTGAACGAACGTGCGACGGTCAGATCGGTGGCGAACTGCCGGTTGATGACGAACGTCCGCAGTTCCTCGCGCTGGACCTGCCGATCGTCCAGACGGTAATGCGTGTCGGATCGCAGCGCGCGTACGGAAACATTCACGTGCCACTGGCCGGGAATGTCGTAGGGGCCCTCTGCCGCGCCGAGCACGGGCGCGGTCTGTCGGATCAACACTCAACCCTGCGCCCATGCGGAAGGCGCACTGGCCAGCAGCGCGCCAAGTACACCGAGCACGAGTGCCATCAATTTCAGGCGGATCGACATTCGTCACCTCACCGGATCGTCACGTCGCTGCGCAGCCCGGCGACCGAAAGAGTGAACATGCCGGGCTCCACCACCGGGCGGCCTGCCGCGCCAATATAAGAAAGGTCATCCTGCGTCAGCGTGAATCGAACTGTCTCGGCGGCGCCGGCGCGGAGGGTGACCCTTGCGAATCGCTTCAAACGTTTTACAGGCGGCGTGACCGGCGCTGTACGCCTGGAGACAAACAGCTGGACGATCTCGACACCTTCGCGCGCTCCCGTATTGCGCACCGTGACGCTGATGCTCAGCGGTGCCCCGCCACTCGACGCGGTCGTAACCGACAATCCGGAGTACTCGAATATCGTGTAACTCAATCCGAAACCGAAGTCAAACTGCGGCTTGAAGCCTGTCAAACCAAACGACGTGTCCTGCTCTTCGAACGCCTTGTGGTCGTAGGTCAGCAGTGCGTTCGCTGCGCGCGGGTACGTGATCGGCAACCGGCCGCTCGGATTGATATCGCCGAACAACACGTCCGCGATCGCGGCGCCTCCCTCGTGGCCCGGGTTCAGCGCGAGAATGATGCCCGACATCGCGTCCGCGATGGTGTTGATGATGCGCGGCCGTCCCTCCGCAAGGATAAGGACGACGGGCTTGCCCGTCGCCGCCACTTCGCGCGCGAGCCGCAGCTGCGCTTCCGACAGCGCCAGATCGTCGATGTTGCCGGGGATCTCGGCGTAAGACTTCTCTCCGAGGCAAAGTACCACGACATCCGAGGCGCGCGCAGCCGCAGACGCTGCACTGACATCCAGGTCCTTGTCGAAATCGGCGCCGGCCACGTACGTCACCTTGCCCACCCCGAGCCGCCGCTCGATGGCCCGGCGAATCGTCAGGCGGTCAGATGGGTAGGCGGCGGCGCGATCCCCCTGCCACGTCATCGTCCAGCCGTTGTTCAAGGCCACTAGCGAATCGGCGGTCGGCCCGGTGACGAGCACGCGCGTCGTGGCGGCGAGCGGCAGAACGGGTCCTGCGCCGCCGCGGTCCGCATTCTTGAGCAGGATCAGCGACTCCCGCGCGGCGCGCAGCGCCGTCTGCCGCGACATGGGAGCGCCGACCACCGTGCCCCCTCCCGCCGTTCCGCGCAACGGATCGACGAACAATCCCAGTCGCGCCTTCATCGTCAGGATACGCGTCACCGCATCGTCTATGCGGCCGATCGGGACGGCGCCTTCGGTGACCAGTTGCGCGAGCAGATCGCTGAAGCTGTAGTCACTGGGCACCATGCTCATGTCGATGCCCGCCAGTACCGCGGCGCGCGTCGCCTCCTTTTCCGTGGCGGCGACGTGGTGGATCGTGACCAGCTTCTTGATGTCCTCCCAGTCCGAATCGATGACGCCTTCGAAGCCAAGCTCGCCGCGCAGCACGTCGGTGAGCAGGTACTTGTTGACGTGCCCCGGGACGCCGTTCACCTCGCCGGAGTTCACCATTACCGACAGCGCACCAGCCTTTACCCCGGCCGCGAAAGTCGGCAGGAAGTACTCGCGCATCGTGATGTCGGGAATCAGCGCGGGCGTGCGATCGTGGCCGCTCGTCGGAAAGCTGTAGCCGACGTAGTGTTTGAGGGTCGCGGCCACATGCTGCGGCGACGAGGGGTCCGCGCCCTGGTAGCCGCGCACCGTCGCGGCGCCCATCACGCTCGCGAGATAGGGATCCTCGCCGAAGGTTTCATACAGCCGCGGCCACAGTGGTTGCCGGCCGATGTCGAGGACAGGAGAAAAATTCCAGGCAATGCCCGCGGCCCGCGTCTCCGCCGCGGCGATGCGGCTGCTCTCGAGCATCAGCGCCGGATCCCACGTCGCCGCCATCCCGAGGGGCTGCGGAAACAGCGTCGCCCCTGCCACGTAATTGGCGCCGTGAATCGTGTCGATCCCGTAGATGACCGGGATCTTCAGCCGTGTCTCTGCGGCGGCTGCCTGGATCGCGGAGATCAGTTCGTGCCACTTCGAGGGGGACAGCGCAAGATCCTTGACGTTGAGCAGGGCGCCTACGCCGTACTCGACGATCGCCTTTCGAAGCTTGCCGGGATTGATGCGCAGCGCGGCATCCTGTCCATCGGTGACCATGCCGATCTCGAGCTGCGTCATCTGCCCGACCTTTTCCTTCAGCGTCATGCGGCCGAGCAGGTCGCGGATACGCTGGACGTCGGCGGGCGGAAGCGCAGGCAGCGGGACCAGTTGCTGCTCGAGGAACGACTGGCTTTCTACGATGGAGGAGGATGCGGGCGCCTGCGAGCCCGCGCTCCATCGAAGCGCGAGCACGCAGGCCGCTGCGAGGACGCGGGCACGCATCACGTGGTGCCGCGCCGGTTTAGAAAATCAGCTTCAGGCCGAACTGCGCCTGTCGCGGATCGCGGGTCTTCGTCGCCTGGCCGAAGTTGCCGGGCAGCGTGTACCCGGTAATCTTCGTCGCCGTGCCGGCATTGCCCGTGTCGTAGGTCACCGTCACGGGATTCATCGTCGTGTTCAGACCCTGCGACAGGAAGTTCGTCCGGTTGAACACGTTGAAGATCTCGAAACGCAGCTGTAGCTGCAGCTTTGCGCTCGCGCGCATCGTCTTGTAGAACGCGAGATCGGTCTGCAGCAAGCCGGGACCGCGGCACGCGCCGCGCTCCTCGTTGCCGATGGTCCCGAGCTGGAAGCCCGTGAGCGTCACCGCCTTGGGATCGATGATTTGCTCGGGCGTGTTGCTGTCGTTCGCGCGGCAGTCCACGCCGGCGACCATGTTCGGCCGCTGGTTGTCCGTGTACCCAGTGCCGGACGGTCCGCCGTTCAGTCCGGGAATGTTACCGGAGTAGATGGTGATCGCCTGGCCGGACGCGGCCTGGACGATCGTGCCGACTTCCCATCCGCCGAGGAGCCGCCCGCGCAGGTTGTGCTCACCTTCCAGGGTCGGTCCTGCAAGCACGAGCGCCGCGTTGAACACGTGCCGGCGGTCGGTGTTCGCCAGGCCGAAGTCCGCCGCGGAGTTGGTGACATCCAGGCGCGATTCGTCGGCGGACAGGCCGCCGGACGAGTTGTCGAGCGCCACGTTCGCGCGATTGCGCGAGAGCGTGTACGACGCCTGGACCTGCGACGCGCCCCAGCGGCTGACGAGCTGCGTCTGCATCGAGTGGTACATCGACTCGCCGGAATGCTCCCACATCGTGATGCGTTTATCGCCCCACGCGCCGTACGGGCGGATGTCGCCGACCCCGGCGCCGCCCTGGGCGCGGATGAAATCGAGGCGATCGTCGACGCCGTTCTTATTGCGGTCACCAGGCACGACTGCGTTGATGTCCGCCGAGCGCAGCAGCTCGAGTCCCTTGTTGGCGACGTAGCCGATGTCCCACGTCGTGTGCGGGAATATCTCGCGCTGATACGACAGGTTCCACTGCCAGTTGTGCGGCGTCTTGGCCGTCTGCTCGCGCCCCGATCCCGGGTTTCCGAGCGTCGTGCCGAAACAGCCGCAGGGATCGACATTGGAGTCGAGCACGCGCAGCCCGTTCACGGTTTTCACGAAGGGTGGATTCGCGCCGATGTTTAAGCCTGGACTGAGGCGCTCGCGCAGATAGAACAAGCCGAGACCCGCGCGAACCGCTGACTTCCCGTTCCCGTTTACGTCCCAGGCGAGACCGAGGCGGGGCGCGACGTTATTCTTGTCTTGCGGGAACAGCGACCGGTTCGGTCCGGTCGTGCCTCCCTTCAAGCCTCCCTGCTTGCACCAATCGGTACCCGGCGGCATCAACAGGCCGTTGCAGGCATCGCCGCCGAGCGCCGCGCTATAGGTCGACGGATCGAAGCTCATGATCCGGTTGTCCGCAGCGTACGGATTGAGGAAGAGCGAGTACCGCAGGCCGTAGTCGATCGTCAGGCGCGGGGACGCCTTCCATGAATCGGACAGGTAGGCCTCGGCGTCGCGCCACCGCTGCGGAACCTGCCGCTGCCCCGAATATTCAGAGAAGCCGAACGTCATGTCCTTGATCAGGAAGTCCGCGAGGATATTGCCGCTCGTCGCGCCCCAGCCCGGCGTGCCGCCGGATCCCCAGAACGAAGACTGTTCAAAGGAGCCGTACCCGCCGACGTCCTCGTTCTTCTTATTGAAACTGGCGAGGCCGCCGCCCTTCAGCATGTGCTTCCCGAACACGAGCGTGTAGTCGTCCTTGAGCACGAAGAGATCCTGGTTGTTGTGGAACGGCGCCTCGTTCCACAGCGCCGCGTATCCGCCGCCGCCCCAGAACACCGGGTGCCCTTCATCGCCGGGGTACTCATGCCCGCTCTGCGGAAAGACGCTTGGAATCAGCCTGTTGATCGTCGTGTTGAGATCCGCGCTCGTGCCGCCGCGGGTCACGGTGATTTTGTTCGCGGAATAGGAGAACTGCAGGCTGTTGACCGCCCTCGCGCCGAGATTCTGGTTCAACGACACGGCGAACGAGCGGCCAGGCTGATCCCAGTTCGAGTCCACCGCGGGGAACGGGTCGTCGCCCCAGAGGTTGCTCTGATTGCTCGGCGATTTGTTCGTCCAGGTGTCCTGCGTGTAGCGGACCATCAGGCGTGACGTGTTGGTCACCGTGTAGTCCAGCCGGGCGTTTTCCTGCCGGTAGTAGAGCGGCGTGGTGACGGACGTCACCCAGTTGTTACAGCTCCCCGCGGCCGGCGTGGTATTGGGCAGCGGGTACAGATTGAGATACGCCTGGCCGGCGGGGCTGAGCCGATTCGACGGAATACGGTTGCCCGGGAACGGCGCGCCAGTCAGCGGATCATTCGGCGTCGGCAGCGTGCAGCCCGGGATCGATGGCCCGCTGAAGTCGCCCGCGCGCTCGGCGGCGGTCGGTACGAATTGGGCGCGCGGCGTGCCGCGATCCTCGATGTTCCACTCTTCGGACGCGAAGAAGTGCAGTCGGTCCTTGCGGATCGGCCCCCCGACCGTCCAGCCGAAATCGTTGCGCTTCAGTTCGTCCTTCGGCTGCTTGGCCTTCTCGAGGAAATAGTTCTTCGCATCGAGCTTGTCGGATCGGCCGAAGTAGAAGCCGCTGCCGTGGAACTTGTTCGTGCCGCCGCGGGTCACGATGTTGATCTGGGCGCCGCCCGCCTGTCCGAACTCGGCGCCGTAGCTGTTGCGCAGAATCTTGAACTCCTCGATCGCATCCACCGAGGGATACACGAGGATGGTCCGGTTCGAGCCGACGTCGTTGTTGTTCGCGCCGTCCACCGTCCACAGGTTCGACGTGACGCCGCCGCCGCTGATCGACAGATCCGATCCGCCGAGGAGCCCCTTGTCTTTCACGTTGAGGAAATCCGGAGCGCTCACGCCCGGCATGAGGGTCGCCAGCTGCAGGAAGTTGCGGCCGTTCAGCGGCAGCTCGCGGATCTGCTGCCCGGTGATGACGCCCGCTACGTCCCCCCCTACCGTTTTCACCGGTGTCGATTCGGCGACGACGCTGATGGTTTCAGACAGCGCGCCGGGGGCCAGTTCGACGTCGAGTTCGCGGTTGTCGGCGGGCGCGAGAGAGATCCCGGTGCGCGTCGCCGTCTTGAATCCCTGCAGCTCCACTTTGAGCTGGTAGCGGCCGACTGGCAGCTCGCTGAACGAATAGACGCCCGACTCGTTGCTCGGCATCGTCCGGCTGAATCCGGTGTCGGGGTTGGAGATGGTGACAGTCGCGCCGGGGACGAGGGCGCGGGATGTATCGGTGACGGTCCCCCGCAGATTCGCGGTGCTTCGCTGGGCCGCGGCTGGCGTTGCGATCAGGATCACCGCCAGGGCACAGAGCAGCGATCGTTTCCACATCGACATAGGCCTCCCGCCTCGTACGCGGACGTCCCGTACGTGCGCCCATTATTGCCGGAGCCGGAAAGTTGTCAAGAGTCTTTTACAAAGTCCTTGCGGATCTTCGGCAGCCGGGGGGCTCTGTGCTCTAACTCCAGCGGTCACATGTGTTTAGAGAATGCGGTAGGATGGCGCCGTGCGCCGGACTTCCGTCATCATCGTGGGTATCGCGCTCGCGGCAGCGGCGTGCGAGGCTCGTCGCCCCAGTCCACCGCTCCCTGATAACTCGCTGCAGAACATCCTCTTAATCACCATCGACACGCTGCGGGCGGACGCCCTCGGCTCATACGGCAATGCGCGGGCGGCGACGCCGTGGATGGATCGGCTCGCCGCTGGTGGACTTCGCTTCGAACGTGCGCACGCGCATGCGGTCGTCACCTTGCCGTCGCACGCCAGCATCCTCTCCGGCCTGTATCCGCCCGACCATGGCGTGCGCGACAACGCCGGCTTCCGGTTTCCCGGCAGTCGCGCCACGCTGGCGACGAAACTGAAGATGGCCGGCTACGCGACTGGCGCGTTCGTCAGCGCGTTCCCGCTCGACGCGCGATTCGGCCTGGCGCGAGGCTTCGACACGTACGATTCGACCTTCGTCGACGCCTCGCCGCGGCCGCCGCTGCTCGAACAGGAGCGCCGTGGCGTCGAGACCGTGGCGCTCGCCCGGCGCTGGCTGGACGCGCACGCCGGGGAGCGCACCTTCTGCTGGGTGCATCTTTATGAGCCGCATGCGCCTTACGCACCCCCGGAGCCGTTCGCGTCGCGCTTTCGCGATGCGCCGTACGCCGGTGAAGTGGCCGCAGTCGATGCGGCGCTCGAACCGCTGCTCCGCCCTGTCCTCGATGCGGGCACGCGCGGGCGGACGCTGGTGGTGCTGACCAGCGATCATGGGGAGGCCCTCGGCGATCATGGCGAGGCGACGCACGGCGTGTTCGCGTACGAATCGACGCTGCGCGTCCCGTTGATCGTGTATGCGCCGGCGCTGGCCGCGCCGCGCGTGGTCGGCACAGATGCGATGCACGTCGACGTGCTGCCGACCGTTCTCGATGCGGCCGGCATCGCCGTTCCCGATGGCGTGCGCGGCCGCAGCCTGCTCCATGTCGTGGACGGACGCGGCGAGGCACGGGTGGCCGGGTATTTCGAATCGCTCTCGCCGGCGCTGAATCGCGGATGGGCGCCGCTGCGCGGCATGGTGCGAGCCGGACGCAAGTACATCGATCTGCCGATACCGGAGCTCTACGATCTGGACGCCGATCCGGAAGAAACGCGCAACCTGGTCGCGACGCAGCCGCGCGAGGCGCGGGAGCTGCGCGACCAGCTGTTGCAGATAGCCTCGGACGCGTCTGCGGCGGCGCGGATCAATGAGTCGTCCGATGCACGCGCCCGTCTCGAGAGCCTCGGATATGTGTCGGGCACGGTTGCGCCTCGGAGCCGATATACGGAGAACGACGATCCGAAGCGTCTGATCGCCGTCGATGCACGGCTGCAGGAGGCGACTCGACTCTACACGTCCGGTGACCGTGCACAGGCGCGCGCGATTGCCGAATCGCTGGTCCGCGAACGCCCCGGCATGCGCGTCGCCTGGATGACTCTCGCGCAGATCCAGCGCGATACGGGAAGTCTCGACGCGGCCATCGCGTCGCTCCGACGCGCGCACGCGCTGGCGCCGGGAGACAGCGGGACGGCGGCGCTGCTCGGCGCCTATCTGACGGAAGCAGGAGCTGCACCTGAAGCAGTGACGTTGCTCGAGCCTTTCGCGAAGGGGGACAGCGCCGATCTCGAGCTCGCCGTCGCGCTCGGTCTCGCAGAGGCGCGCGCTGGCCGCGGCGCCGACGCGATCGCCACATTGCAGCGCGCGAGGGAGGCGCATCCGACAAACGCGATGCTGCTGGTTCAGCTCGGAACGGTGCAGCTGATGGCGAATCGACGCGCCGATGCGCGCGGCAGCTTCGAAGCGGCGCTTGCGGAAAATCGGACGCTCGCGCGGGCCCACAGCTCGCTTGGCGCGATGAACGCTGAAGATGGCCGCGCGGCGGAGGCCGCCGCGGAGTGGCGCGAAGCGACACGCCTCGATCCCGGCGAATACGGACGCATCTTTCAGCTCGGCGTCTCGCTCGCGCGCGCAGGCCGCCCGCAGCCGGCCCGCACGTGTCTCACGTTTTTTGCCGACACCGCGCCGCCGGCGCAGTGGGGACCACAGCTCTCCGCCGCACGGCGCTGGCTCGCGCAGGGCCAGACGCCGCGCGAGTCCGGTACAATCCGATGATCGTGCTGTTCCGTCCGCGTTCGCGCTGCCTGCCGCTCGCGGCGGCGTTCGTACTCTGCGCGCCTCTCGTGATTTCCGCGCAGCGCGCGGATCCGATGGCGGCGATGCAGCACGAGGTGGCCGCCGCGGAGCGCGCGCTGCAAAGCGGCGAGCGCCAGATCGCGGAGAGCCATTTCCGATCCGCGCTCCTCGAAGGATGGATGCTCTCCGGCGCGATCGCGGCGGCTGACGGGCGCCTCGCCGATGCGCGCGATGCGTTCGCGCGCGCGGCCTCGGCGACGGCGGGCAGCCGGGCCGCGGAGCAGGCCCTCGCGACAATCCAGGTACAGCTGGGAGAGACATCCGACGCGCTGCGCATCCTGTCTCGGCTCGCAGGCATTGATCCGCGGAACATGCCCGTGCGGCGGCTGCTCGCGCAGGCGTATGTGGCGGCCGGACAGCTCGAAGCCGCCGTCCAGGAGCTCGAGGAAGCGCGCGCGCAGGTGCCGGAGGATCTCGAGACCGCGTTCGCGCTCGCGTCCGGGTACTTGCGCGTGAAGAAGCTCGGCGACGCGGAAAAACTGTTCGACGAGGTCGCGCGCCAGCGCAGGATTCCCCAGACGTACCTCCTGATCGGCGAGGCGTACCGCGACGCCGGCGTGTACGATCGCGCCGCCGCGGCGCTGCGCCGGGCGCTCGCGATGGATTCTCGCGTGCGCCACGCGCATTACGCGCTCGGCATGGTCGCGCTGTCATCGGATGGCGTCCTTCGGCTCGACGAGGCGATTGGCGAGTTCCGCCAGGAACGGGCGCTGGTGCCTGACGATCCGATCACGAATCTCCGTCTTGGCATGGCGCTCGTCGAGGCCAGACGCGAGCGCGAAGCCCTGGCACCGCTGGAGATCGCTGTCCGCGCGCCGCAACCCTCCACCGAAGCGTTCCAGTACCTTGGCCGCGCGCAGTCGGCCGCGGGGCGCATCGATGACGCCGTCACGTCGTTGCAGCGCGCCCTTGAGATTGCCACCCGTTCCGCGGCGGATCCTGTGCGCATCGGCCGCCTTCATTACGAACTCGGGACCGCGCTGCGCCAGCTCGGACGCGGCGCGGATGCGGACGCCCACTTCGCCGAAGCGCAGCGCGCCTCCGGCGCGCGGGTCGCCACCGAACGCGAGCGTCTCGCGCGCTTCATGAGCGACGCGCCCGAAGCGCCCGCGCTGGCCGGCCGTCACGTCGATCCAGTTCATGCGCCCGCGCTCGAGGGGACCGCACCCGCGGACCGTGCCGCGGTGACGCAGCAGACGCGCGCAGCGCTGGCACGCACGTCCCTGAATCTCGGCGTGCTGCAGGCACAGGCACAACGGTTCGCGCGCGCGGCAGCGTTTTTCGACCAGGCCGCCACGCTCGATCCGGCGCTGCCCCGTGTGCAGTATTCGCTGGGCGTCGCCCGCTTCAACGCCGGGGAGTACGGCAAGGCAGCGCCCGCGCTGCAGCGCGCGATCGAGGCGGAACCGCAGAACCTCGACGCCCGCCGGATGCTCGCCATGGCCTCTTTCAACATCGGGGACTTCGCGCGCGCCGCCGATATGCTCGCCGCGGATCCCGAACGCGCATCCGATCCATCGCTGGAGTACACGTACGGTGTCGCGCTCGTTCGCAGCGAGCGCGGAGCGGAGGCCGAGCGCGTCTTCTCGGCGCTGCTCGCCGCGCATGGCGATTCCCCGGAACTGAACGTGGTGCTCGGGCAGGCGCACGCACAGCAGGGAGACTTCGATGCCGCGGTGAAAGCCCTCGAGCGCGCGCTCGAACAGAAGCCGAACGTCGCGGAGGCCAACGCTACGCTCGGACTCATCTTTCTCAAACAGGGGCGGCTCGCGGAGGCGACGCGCGCGCTCCGCGCCGAACTCGCCGCGCACGCCGGCGACACCAAGACGCGGTACACCCTCGCAACGGTACTGGACCTCGACGGCCATCGCGACGAGGCGCTCGCGGAAGTGCGCAGCGTCTTGCGCGCCAGGCCAGAAGACGCGGATGCGCGGTATCTGCACGGCAAGATGCTGCTCGCCGCCGGCGATGCGGCGGGCGCCGCCGCGCAGCTGGAGATCGCCGTGCGCGTGGCGCCAGAAGATGCGAACGTGCATTACCAGCTCGGGCAGGCGTACCAGAAACTCGGGAAGACCGATCTCGCGCAGAAAGAATTCGAAGCGTTTCAGCGGCTGAAGGATCAGCGCCGGAAAGGATCGCGATGATTCCTCTCCTTCTCGCCCTGGCGCTCAGCGCCGATGCGCCGTCGCAGGGGCGTGACCGCGCGACGCTGCTCGCCGATGCCGCCGCTGCACTCGAGGCCGGACGCCGAACCGAGGCGCGGCAGCTCCTGAAAGAGGCCGCTGATCGGTTCCAGTCGGTGAGCGCGCTGCTGCAGCTCGCCCGCTTGCAGTCCGGCGAGCGCGATGCGGCCGGCGCGCTCGAGACACTGCAGCGCGCCCGCACCCTCGCGCCGAACTCCGAAGAGGTGCTGAGCGCGATCGCCCAGCTCGCGCTCGCGGCGCGCCTGCCGGTCCCGGCCGCCGGCGCACTGGAGGCGCTCACGCGCATGTGTCCTGACGTCGCGCAATATCACTACCTGTTCGGCGTCGCGTTAATGACCGCGGGCGATACCGTGCGCGCGACCGACTCGCTGCAGACCGCGGATCGGCTCGAGCCGGGCCGGTCGCTCACGCTCGCCGCGCTTGGCCTGGCGCTCAACAATCGCAAGCAGTTCGCCGAGGCAAAGACTGCGCTGAGCCGCAGCCTGGAGATCGATCCCGAAAGGGGGGAAACGATCGCGGCGCTCGCCGAGGCCGAAGCGTCACTCGGCGACGTCGAGGCGGCGGAACAGCACGCCCGGCGCGCCCTGGAGCTCGCCCCCGCCGATCCGACGGCTCACCTCGTCATCGGGATGGTCCGGCTGCAGCAATCACGATACGAAGATGCCCGTGACGCGCTCGTGAAAGCGGCCGCCGCCGACCCTCAGTCAGCGAAAGCGGATTATCAATTGAGTCTCGTGTACGCGCGGCTGGGGGATACGGCAACTGCCGAACGCCACCTCGAGTCGTACCGGCGGAAGCTCGCGGAGACGAATGCGCGCGTAAAAGCGATGCGTACCGACACGCTGCCGCCGGCGGTGAAGCCCGGGGGCGGACGATGAGGCGTCTGCCCGCGGTCGCGTTCCTCGCCAGTGCCGCGCTGATCGGCGCGGCGCGCCAGCCCGATGCGCCGGCGCGGCTCTTTCGCGATATCACGGCCGAAGCCGGCATCACCTTCCGCCACCATGCCGCCCCGGAAAAAAAGTACATCGTCGAATCCATGAGCGGCGGCGTCGCCGTCTTCGACTACGACAACGACGGCCGGGTCGATCTGTACTTCGTCGATTCGCTGACCGTTGAGACCGCGAACCGTCCGGACGCGGCGAGAAGCGCGCTCTACCGCAATCTGGGGGATGGGCGTTTCGAGGACGTCACCGATCGTGCCGGAGTCGGCCATCCGGGCTGGGCGATGGGGGTGTGCACGGCGGACGTGGACGGGGACGGCTGGCAGGACGTCTATGTAACGGGGCTCGGCGCCAATCACCTGTATCGCAACAACCACGACGGCACGTTCGCCGACGTCAGCGAGCGGGCCGGCGTCCGCGGCGGCGGCTGGTCCGCGGGGTGCGGCTTCGCCGATTACGATCGCGACGGGCGGCTGGACCTGTTCGTGAGCCGCTATGTCAAGATCGATCTCGCGCGTCTGCCCGAATTCGGCAAGGACAAGACCTGCGAATACCGCGGCATCGCGGTGCAGTGCGGTCCGCGCGGCCTCGAAGGGGAATCCGATTTCCTGTTCCACAACGACGGTGACGGCCGCTTCAGTGAGGTCGCGGCGGCGGCGGGCGTCTCCGATCCGAAGGGCTACTTCGGGCTGGGCATCGCCTGGTTCGACGCCAACGGCGACGGCTGGCCCGACCTCTACGTCGCCAACGACTCGACCGCGAACTTTCTGTATGTGAACCAGAAGAACGGCACGTTCAAGGAGACGGCGTTCCCCATGGGCGTCGCGGTCAGCGAAGACGGCGCCGAACAGGGCAGCATGGGCGTCGCGCTCGGCGACTACGATCACAGCGGCCGCTTCAGCCTGCACGTGACGAACTTCTCGGAGGAATACAACGCGTTGTATCGCCCTGAGGGGGATCACTTCTCCGATCTTTCCTTCCGCTCCCGCACCGCCGCGGTCAGCCTTCCGCTCGTCGGCTGGGGCAATGCCTTCTTTGATTACGACAACGACGGGTGGCTCGATCTCATTGCGGTCAACGGACACGTCTACCCGCAGCTCGATCGCGTACGGATGGGCGCGTCGGCCGGCTACCGCCAGCGCAAGCTGCTCTATCACAATCGGGCGGATGGCACCTTCGACGAAGTGGCGGCGAAGTACGGCCCCGCGCTCACCGAGGAGCGCGTCAGCCGGGGTCTCGCGCTCGGGGATCTCGATAACGACGGCGGTCTCGACGTCGTGATCAACGATCTCGACGGCGCGCCGCAGGTCCTCCACAACGAGCTCGCCGGGCGCGGCCACTGGCTCATCGTCAAGCTGCGCGGCGCGACTCCGAACACGGACGCGATCGGCGCAATCGTGACTGTCAAAACGGGCGCGACGGTGCAGAAGAGCCTCGTGCAGAGCGGCAGCAGCTACCTGTCCCAGCACGATATGCGCAGGCACTTCGGCCTCGGCGCGGCGGAAATCGCCGACAGCGTCGAGATCGCGTGGCCCGACGGGACGACGTCCCGGCGCGAGCGCGTGAAAGCCGGGCAGATCCTGGAGATCGCACAAGAGGCGATCCGGAAGTAACCCGAAGCGTGTACGCGCGGCTCGACGCCTACCTGCAACGGCTGAAGCGGATCAGCGTCCCACTTCGCGCCAGGTGACCAGGGTGAATCCCTGCTGCTTCAGAAAATCAGCGAACGCGGCGCTCTTCACCATGTCGAAATCGGACTGCCGCCACGCGGCGCCCCAGTTGGGGTGATCCGCCGTTGCGCCGCGCATCTCCTCGTCGTCGTAGGCGAGGTGGACGATGAGCTGATAGGTGCCCGGCGGCAGCGGAGCCAGCATCTTCTCGTAGGCCCCGAGCCACTGGTCGGCTGGAACGCCGGGATCGATTCCCAGAATGCGGTCGATGCGCGCGTCCGCGCTGGCGCTGGCCGCCCACGCGGGCGCCTGCTGTCCGCCCCGGGCGCCGAGCCGCTCGAGGAGCTGCGGCAGCCCGTACGCTTTCGCGAGGCCGCGGTATACCGCGAAGAGCTGTTCGGTCTGGAACAACGTCGCCATGTGCGAATCGAGGTGCGTGGGGCGGACGCCGGCGGCCCTGGCAAAATCGATCTGCGCGCGCAGCTCGCGGTCGACCTCCGCCGGTATCGCGCGACGGACGACCTCGGTCTCCTCGAGCGCCATGTAACCCTGCGCGTCCACCAGCGAGGGAACCGCGGCGCGGCCGCTGACCGGCGCCCAGCGGAATGGCGTCCACTCGCTGTTGACCGCGAGGTGGATGCCGAGATCCGCTTCCGGATGCGATACCGCCCAGCGCGCCACCTCAGGGAACCAGGGGCAGGGCACGAGAATGCTGGCGGAGGTCACCCAGCCGTGCTCCAGCGCTTCGAACGTGGCGCGGTTGACCGAGTGCGACATGCCGAGATCGTCGGCATGAATGATCAGCCGGCGTCCTCCACTCTGCCGGGCTGCCGGCCCGCCTGCGCCTGCCATCACTGATACGAGGAGCGCCGGCGCGAGCGCGGCCGCCACACGTGCGTTCATCTTCATTGGACCATCCTGACGAGTCCCGACTCGCTCCGCAGTTGCTGGCGGAGGTGTTTGCGCGCTTCGCTCGCCGCGACGAGCAGACAGCCGGCCAGCGGCGCTTCCTTGCCGAGTTCGGACAGCACGATCTGGAACGGCGTCCGCGCGATGCGTTCCACCACGTCGCGGACGTATCCGACCAGCGGTCCGGCCTGCGCGAACATCGCGCCTCCGAGCACGATGAGGGAGGGATCGACCACGGCCACGACGTTGGCGGTCGCGATGCCGATCAGCCGCGCGGTCTCCTCGACGGCATGCCGCGCCTCGAGATCGCCGCTTTCCGCGGCCGCAATGAGCTGCGTGAGCCAGCCGCCCGGATCGTCACGCGGCGCCCGCGGCCAGCGCGCGCGCAGCGCATCGAGCCCCGCGAGCGACTCGAGGCAGCCGCGCGGTCCGAAGTCCGTATTCACGTACTCGGGCCCCATGCACATCATCGCGATCTCCCCCGCCATGAAATGATTGCCGCGGTGCAGCTCGCCGTCGATCAGGATGGCGGCGCCGATGCCGGTCCCGACGAAGATGAACACGCAGTTGCGGTGGCCGCGCGCCGCCCCCTGCCAGTGCTCGCCGAGCAGCGCCAGGTTGACGTCGTTCTCGACCAGGACGGAGGTGCCCCCCAACGCCTTCTGCAGGATGCACCGCATCGGCACATCGCGCCAGCCGTGCAGGTTCGGCGCGAGAACGACTTCGTCCCGCTTGATGTCCACGGCGCCCGGCACGCCCGCCACCACCATCAGCAGCCGGTCCAGCGGCACGCGCGCCTTGCGCAGTACGCCGCGCAGCGTGCCGGCCAGATGGTCGAGCACCGCCGCCGGCGTGTCGGCCGTCGGCGTCGCGGCGATGTGCTGCGCGAGCCGCACGCCGCGCAGATCGCCGACCGCGAATCGCGTGCGCGTCGGACCGAGATCGACGCCCGCGATGTAACCGTGCCGCGCGTTGAATTCCATCAGGGACGGGCGCCTGCCGCCGCGCGACGGCGCGGTGCCGAGATCGGTGATGACGCCGGCCTTGATCAGGCGCGCCGACATCGTGCCCACAGTGGGCGCCGACAGGCCCGTGGCTTCGATGAGCTCCGCGCGCGTGAACGTGCCGGGGCGATCCATCGCGACCGACAGCACGCGATCGATGTTGAGGGCGCGCAGATGGGCGGCGTGCCGCGCCCCGGCGGCGTGGGAGCCGAGCGAACGCGCCGTGCGGCGGGTGTCGTTCGCCATTGCGTGGGAAGGCAGTTTACAGACGGTCGGGCTGAATAGTAAACCTTCTTAAGTAAGTGTTGCTCCAAGGCGCCTCGGGCGGTAGGCTCCGCGCCATGCGTGCGATTCCATCGATTTTCGGCATTCTGTTGGCGGTTTCGGCCGCGGTTCCGGCCCAGGCCGCTGCGGGCGATCGCGTACCCCTTCACGCCGGCTGGCGGTTGCAGTCCTCCGCCGCCGTACGCGGCACGGGCGCAGCGCTGTCGCGTCCCGGTGCGAGCGTTGCGGGATGGCACCGCGCTACGGTCCCGACGACGGTGATGGCGGCGCTGCTGGCGAACCGGCGCGACGAGGACCTGTTCGCGGGGATGCACTTCCGAGCGCTTCCCGGGATGGACTATCCGATCGGCGGACAGTTCTCGAACCTGCCGATGCCCGCGGGCAGCCCGTACGCGCAGTCGTGGTGGTATCGCGACGAATTCACCGCGCCCACCTCGCTGCAGGGACGCGCCGTTGCGCTGCACTTCGACGGCATCAATTACCGCGCGAACATCTGGCTGAACGGTGTGCGGCTCGCCGATGCCACGACGGTGGCGGGCGCGTTCCGCCGCTACGAATTCGACGTCACCCGCGCGCTGCGGCCCGGCGCGGCGAACGCGCTCGCCGTCGAGGTCTTCGCTCCAAGCCCGGGGGATCTCGGCATCAACTGGGTCGACTGGAACCCTACGCCGCCCGACAAGAACATGGGGCTGTGGGGGGACGTGTACCTGACAGACAGCGGCCCGCTGTCGTTACGGCACGCCTACGTGAAAACTGCGCTCGACCTGCCGTCGCTGGCGGCGGCGGACCTGACGATCGTCGCCGACGTCAGGAACACGACGGATCGCGAGGTGCGGGGACGCATTCGAGCGCAGATCGACGCGATCGAGGTGTCGATGCCCGTGACGCTCGCGCCGGGCGAGCGGCGTACTGTGCACATCACACCGGCCGACGCTCCCGCTCTGCACATCGCCAATCCGCGGGTCTGGTGGCCGTACCGCATGGGCGCGCAGAACCTGTATCGCGCGACTGTCACCGTTGACGTGGCCGGGGAGGTCTCGAACGCGGCGCACGTGCAGTTCGGCATCCGGCAGGTGACGAGCGAGCTGACCGCCAAGGGGCATCGGCTCTTCCTGATCAATGGACGGCCGGTCCTCATTCGCGGCGGCGGCTGGTCCTCCGACATCCTCGAGCGTCCGTTGCGCGCGCAGCGGCTGGAAGCGCAGCTTCGCTACGTCCGCGAAATGGGACTGAATACGATCCGCCAGGAGGGCAAGCTCGAACCGGATGATTTCTACGACGCCACCGATCGGCTCGGGATCCTCGTGATGCCGGGCTGGTGCTGCTGCGATCAGTGGGAAAAATGGGACAAGTGGGATCCTGAGGATCACAGCGTCGGCCCCGCCTCGCTGCGCGACCAGCTGCTGCGGCTGCGGACACATCCCAGCATCTTCGTCTGGCTGAATGGCAGCGACAAGCCGCCTGTTGCCGCAGTCGAACAGCGCTACCTGGAGATCGAGCGCGACGTGGAATGGGATCGCCCGACGTTGTCGAACGCCACTGACACGCCCGGGCCCGTCAGCGGTCCCACCGGCGTGAAGATGCGCGGGCCGTACGAGTACGTGCCGCCGTCCTACTGGCTCACCGACATCAAAAACGGCGGCGCGTTCGGGTTCGCGACCGAGATCAGCCCCGGGCCGGCGGTACCGCCGCTCGAGTCGCTCGCCGCGACGCTCACGCCCGATCACGTGTGGCCCATCGACCCGGTGTGGAACTACCACGCGGGCGGCGGCCAATTCAAGAACGTCAGCGTCTTCACCACCGCACTCGAGGCACGCTACGGTCCGGCGCGCGATGCCGCCGATTACGCGCGCAAGGCGCAGGCGCTCACGTTCGAGGGACAGCGCGCGATGTTCGAGGCGTACGCGCGCAACAAGTACACCTCCACCGGCGTGATCCAGTGGATGTTGAACAACGCGTGGCCCTCGATCATCTGGCATCTGTACGATTGGTACCTGCGGCCCGGCGGCGGTTATTTCGGCACCAAGGCCGCGTGCGAGCCGATCCACGTGCAGTACTCCTACGACGATCGCTCCATCGCGGTCGTGAACGATACGCAGGCGCCGGCGGGGCGCCTGATGGTCCGCGCGATAGTGCTGGATTTCAACCTGAAGCCGCGCTTCTCGAGCGCGTCGGAGATCGAACTTCCGGCTGACGGCGTGGTGCGCGCGTTCGTGGTTCCCCCCGTCGCGGACCTGACGGAAACCTACTTCCTCGCACTGACCGTGACGGACGCAGCCGGCGCGATGATAAGCCGGAATTTTTACTGGCTGTCGAGCACCGAGGACGCGCTCGCCTCGGAGAAGAGCACGTGGTACTACACGCCCGTGACGAAGCACGCGAATCTGCGGGCGCTTGCATCGCTGCCGCCGGCGAGCGTCTCAGCGCAATGGACGATCGACCGCGTCGCGACGCCGGAACCGCATGGACGCGTCACGATCGCGAACACGAGTTCGGCCCTCGCCTTCCAGCTCCGGCTCAAGGCCGTGGATGCCGCGGGGGCAGAAGTGCTGCCGGTGTACTGGCAGGACAACTACATCTCGCTCCTGCCGGGCGAGCGCCGGGAGGTGGCGGTGGCGCTGCCGTCGTGGGCTGCTCCGGTCGCAGGCGTGAGCATCGAGGGCTGGAATGTCGCGCCGTTGCGCGCGACGCCCGGCGCACGCCGCTGAGCACGACGGCATGAGCGCCGGCACGCCGCACCTGAGACGCACGCTCGGTCTGTGGGATCTCGTGTTCTACGGGATCGTCCTGATCCAGCCTGTCGCGCCGATGGGGATCTTCGGTGTCGTGAGCCAGGAGGCGCGCGGCCATGTCGTCACCACGATCCTGATCGGCATGGTCGCGATGCTGCTGACGGCGATCAGCTACGGCCGCATGGCCCGCGCGTACCCGAGCGCGGGCTCAGCCTTCACGTACGTCGGCCAGGAGCTGCATCCGGCGCTCGGCTACGTGACCGGGTGGAGCATGCTGATGGACTACGTCCTCAACCCGACGATCTGCGCGATCTGGTGCAGCAAGGCGGCGATGAACGTGGTCCCCGGCGTGCCATATGCGGCGTGGGTCGCTGCGTTTGCCTTGCTGTTCGTCGCAATGAACCTGCGAGGCATCAAGGCGACGGCCCGCACCAATCAGGTGCTGGCGATCGCGATGTCGGCCGTCGTGCTCGTCTTTCTTGGCGCGGCGTTCCACTACATCACAGGCCTGCGCCTCGGCGGCGCGGAGCTCACGCGTCCAATCTACGATCCGCAGACGTTTTCGCTGTCAGCCGTCCTGACGGGCGCGTCAATCGCGAGCCTCACCTATATCGGCTTCGACGGCATCTCCACGTTGTCCGAGGAGGTCGAGAATCCGCGCCGGAACGTGCTGCTGGCGACGGTGCTCACTTGCCTGATCATCGGCATCCTGGCATCGGTCGAAGTCTATGCGGCGCAGCTCGTGTGGGGCGACTGGAAGGGCTTTCCCGATCTGGACACGGCGTTCGTCTACGTCGCCGGCAGGGCCGGCGGTGCGATCCTCTTCATGACGATCACCTTCACGCTGCTCGTCGCGAACATCGGCTCCGGCGCGGGCGCGCATCTGGGGGCCGCGCGGCTGCTGTACGGGATGGGGCAGCAGAACGCGTTGCCACGTCGGTTCTTCGGCGCGATCGAACCGCGGCGCAACGTGCCGCGCAACAACGTGCTCCTGGTCGGCGCGCTCGCCCTCGGCGGCGGCCTGACCCTGAGCTACCAGCTCGGAGCGGAGATGCTGAACTTCGGCGCGTTCATCGCCTTCATGGGCGTGAACGTAGCGTCGCTCGTGCACTACTGGGTGCGCGGCGATCGCGAACGCCGCAGCCTCGCCGATTTGCTCGTTCCGCTCTGTGGGTTCGCGTTCTGCCTGTACCTGTGGGTGAGCCTGCGCTGGCCCGCCAAGATTGCCGGTGGCGCTTGGCTCGCTGCAGGAGTGATCTATGGGGCAATCAAGACACGGGGTTTCCGCCGGCAGATGATCTCGTTCGAATTGCCGCCGGAATCGTGACACCGCCGTTTATCATGGGCAACATGGGCCTGACCGCTACAGCACGTCGTGGATCGGCACGCGTCGTCGCATGGGCGCTGGGCGCGGCGCTGGCCGCCGGTGGCGGCGCCGCGATCGCTGGTGCGCCCAATGAGAAGCTGGCGATGGTGACGGTCGTTGCCGAGTCGCGTCCGACCGCCGGGTTGACGCCGGCCGATTTCAGCGTGACGGAGGAAAAGGACAAGCTGCAGGTGATCGAGGCGGTCCCGGCGAAAGATCCCTTGTCCATCGTCCTTCTCGTCGACACCGCGCTGCCCGCCGACGGCGCCGCGGCGACGCTGGAGATGCGCAAGGCGCTGGTCTCGTTCGTCGGAACGATTGAGGCGGGCGAGCCGACCGCACAGATCGCGCTGTACCAAGTCGCAAACGCGGCGGTTCCGGTGAAGGACTTCACATCGAACCGAGCCGACCTGGAGGCGGGGATCAACGTCATTGCCTCCGGGACGTCGACCGGCAGCGCCATGCTCGAGGGTGTCGTCACGGCCGCCAGGAGAGTCGGCGACAGACCGGCGCCGCGCCGCGCCATCGTCTGCATCGGGATCGGGACTGCCGAAGGTACCTCCTTGCAGCCGAAGGCGGTGGGCGACGCGGTTCGGCAATCCGGCGCGACGCTGTGGGTCGTGTCGGTGGAAGGGGCCGTCGATGCGTCGCTGACGAACAGGGACGCGGTCTGGACGCGCGCCACCGCCGATACCGGCGGTCTGCGCCAGAACGTCGTGCAGGCGACGCGGCTCCACTCGCGGCTGCAGTCGGTCGCCAACAGTCTGCTGTCGCAATACTTCCTGAAGATGGTCCGCGCGAAGGAAGGCGCCATGAAGCCTCTCAAGGGGCAGACGGCGGAGGGCGCGCAGGTTCTGTTCACACGCTGGATGCGGTAAGCCGCGCGCTGACGGAAATCCGGCACAGGAGATCGCGCGGATGTTCGCATCTGCGCTATCTCGCCGCGGTACACTGATCCAACCGCAAACAGCCGGGAGAGGTCATGACCGCGCTCCTGCAGGACGTCCGCTACGCGGCGCGGGTGCTGAGAAGAGCGCCGCTCACGAGCGGCGTCGCGATGGCTTCCGGCCGCCGCGGAGCGCACGCGCGAAATCGGCGTGCGCATGGCGCTCGGCGCCTCGTCCAGGCAGGTCGTGCGGATGTTCATCCGCGACGCCGTGCAGCTCATTGCAGTTGCTGCCGTTGCCGGATTGGCGCTGTCGTTTCTCTCGAGCCGCGTCGTGTCGTCGCTGTTGCTCGGCGTCGATTCTCGCGATCCGCCGACCTTCGCGATCGCGACGCTGGTGCTGGCCGGTTCCGCGCTGCTCGCCTCGGCGGCGCCCGCGGTCCGCGCATCGCGGATCGACCCGATGCTGGTATTGAGGCGAGAATAGGGTGATGTCCCGATTCGCATGCCTTCTCGCAGCGCTGCTCTTGCTTGCTGGCGCCCCGGCCCAGGCCCAGACCTCGTCAACGATTAGCGGCACCGTCGCCGACGCTTCCGGCGGGGCGCTGCCAGGCGTCGCGCTCACACTGCGGAACGAGGCGACCGGACTGGCACGAACCACGACGAGCGCTGCCGACGGGCGCTTCGTGTTCGCCGGCATCGGCGCCGGCGAGTACGAGCTGCGCGCAGAGCTCTCGGGATTCAGAACGCTCGTGCGGCGCGACCTCGAAGTAACGGTTGCACAGGCCGTCACTCTCGCTCTCGTCATGGACGTCGGCGGCGTTGAACAGACTGTCACCGTTTCAGGCGGCGCATCCGCGGTGAACATGGGGACTTCCGAGCTGAGCTTTCTGGTCGGGCAGCATGCGATCGAGACGCTGCCGCTGAACGGACGGAACTTCACGGATCTCGCCCTGCTCCAACCGGGCGTGCTGCCCTATCCCTCACGGGACGGCGGATCCGTGGTTGCACACGGACTCGGCATGAGCGTGAACGGGCAGGACTACCGGTCGAACGTATATCTGCTCGACGGCACGCTGCAGAACGATTTCACGAATGGACCTGCGGGCAGCGCCGCCGGCACGGCGCTCGGGATGGAAGCGGTCCGCGAGTTCCGCGTCGAATCGAACGCGTACAGCGCGGAGTTCGGACGCAACTATGGCGGGCAGATCAACGTGCTCACCAAGTCGGGCACGAACACCCCGCGCGGCAGCGCCTACGAGTTCCATCGCAATGACGCGCTCGACGCGCGGAATTACTTCGACGTCGCGGGTAAGCCGGACTTCACCCGGAACCAGTACGGCGGCTCGTTCGGCGGGCCC
>DASPXV010000086.1:0-18743 GCA_035637115.1 Vicinamibacterales bacterium | reverse complement strand
CATCAGCATCCCAATTCTTGTTCAACCGCGCAACGACTTCGTCAGTGGTTGTGGACATGCGTACAAAAAAGTAGCCGGCATCGGGCCGGCCACTCGCACTGCACCGATCGCGTAGCGCTAGCGGATGCTGCCAATCAGCATAAGGTGAGCATAAAGGTTTGAGCCCGAAAACCGCCGATCATGACCGACCACCGCCGGGCACGGCGATCGAATTCCCCAATGCTTTTGCGAATTTTTGGTCGGGGCGAGAGGATTTGAACCTCCGACCCCTCGGTCCCGAAGCGCTGCCGAGCACGCGCCTCCGTCGATCTACTCAGGTCTTAGAGTGGGTCTCTTGCTGCGCGCGTCCCACTTGAATGGCACATTTGTGCGGGAAATGAAACGCAAAGAAAACGCAAACCGTCGGTGCCGGGCGAGCGCCATCTGCGCCCCATTCTGATTGCATCGGTCATTTCCGTTCTCCGCCTGAAGATGTCCGTCCAGTCCCCTGGCGATGAACTTCGCGATTCGCGTGCGATAGGCGGATTCGGCCTCGGCGTGGTACAGCAATGGTGGAATTCACGCTCGGGTCCGCAACCCGTCGTGTATCTGTCGCCACCGAGATGAGGATCCCAGAGAGAATCTGGGTTGATTCTCCTCGCCATTGCCATGCCGTCAGTACCAACAGCATCGCGAGAGTGCACGCGACAATCACGGCCAGCCGATCTCCTCCAAGAAGACGACCGGCGGACGGAAGGATCTCATGTAGCGGTACAACCGCCACAGCCGCTACCAGGATGCCGATCATCCAAAGGACGACGAGCACAAAGACCATGGTTGGGACACTCGGAGATAGATATCCTGTAATTCGAGTGCCTCGCTCCAAATGCTCAAGCAGGCCATTGAAGCGCGGGCGACCGGACATCGCGGTGGGGTATCGTGCCTTCGCCACAAATGTCCGGCCGCTGAAGGTGACCTCTATCTCAGAGGACTCTTCCAAAGCCCGTCGACAATCATCGAGAGTGCGCCCGCTGCACCAGAGCACACGCCTCCAGGGGGGCACGAAAATTGGGCGTTTGGTGGCCTCGGTCACAGCCGTTCAGTTTACCCTGGAGCCTACGTGCAACTCGCTCCACTGACGACACCTGCGATGGCCCCCATCCCGGCAGCGAGCAGGCCGAGGCCTGCCGAACCGACCGCCAAGGGGATGGTCGCGGGCGGGAACAGACCGACGGCCGCTATCGAGGCAAGACCTCCTGCCGCTGCCACGCCGCCCATCCACAGGCCCGCCTTAGTGGCCTTGTTAACAATGTCAGATTTCTGCCCGCAGGTCAGCGAGGGTGATGGGTTCTCGTACTCCTCGAAAACGTCGGTAAGATCTTCGCTTCCCCCGTCGCCGACCAAGCCATACGCACCCATCAAGTCGTAGGCGGCTTGTATGTCCTCGTTCGATGTTCCCGTGATCGAGCTCATGTCGTTGACGAGCGCCACAATGGTCCAGAAGTCAGCCTCGCTTATGAGGCTACACTGGTCTGGGCCGGCATCATTGATCTCCCAATAGCAGCCCGCCTCCCCACCGACCTTAAACCGGCCACACTGGTTCGGTCCAGAGTCGTATTGGTCCCAGTAGCAGCCCTCGCCGCTTGTCTTCCACCGACCTTCCGCCGCAGCATCACACGGAAGGCATAATGCGAGAAGCATGGCGGCACAGACCGAGAAGAGAATGCGTCGCATTTGGTCCCCTTTGTTGCAATCTGCTGGTGCAGCGAAGCGCTGCGCCGCGGTCGCGAATGGGGCGAGCATAGACGGAATCTCTGATGGGTAGCGCGTGAAAGAACATCCTGCGCACGCTATTCCTGTCCAGTTGATGCACTTCGCGAAAGGAGTCGTGCTCGCTGGTCTGATGTGCAATACGTACCCGATTGGCGTGCTTGAGTTATCGGTACGAGCGGTGGCGCCGGTATAATCTATTGGGGGCTTGCCATGTCCGCGAGGTTGGATGGGCACGACTCATTGACGGCTGTCGTGGACGCGTGTCAGGTGTGTGCGTTGTCCGAGAGCGACCGCGCACCGCTCTCGCGTCTGTGCCGTGTTGTTCGAGTTGCCATTCCGAATCTGGCGCTTCCCTCGTTTCTCATCGCTCGCAGTGTGCTCAGCGCGACATTTGCCCGCTTGATACCCGCTATCCAACCACACCGGTCCGCGTCCTGCTGGGCTGCCGCTGCGCAACTGGCGCGTGCGCCGGACGCTGGCGCGGTTGGACCGCCGATCCTCGCATTGTGTGCGATGCTTTCCGAATCGAACGCCGCTGATTCCCATCGTGCCGCCTTGGATTGTGGCGATGCGCGCGTTCGACGGGCGGGCCAGTTTATTGAGGAGGAGTATCGGAATACGCTGTGCATCTACCGCATGTCGCCGCGCATGTCGGACTGTCTTCGGCATATTTTGATCGAATGTTCTCTACCGCCGTTGGATGTGGACTTCGAGAGTATATTCGGAATGTCCGGCTCGGTGCGGGCCTCGCCGCGTTAGCAGATACGGAGGATTCTGTGAAGCAAATTGCCTTCACCGTCGGCTACGGTTCTGTTTCCGCTTTCGGCAGAGATTTCAAGAACCGATACGGTCTGACCCCCGGCGGCTATCGTCGTCGGGTTGGGCGTCGTCCAGAAGCAAACCGAAAGTGAAGGATCAAGCGCGTGAGTGTTCCAGGCAGCGCTGGCGGACCTTCAATGCCGTTAAATCGTATTGCGGCGAAGGCTATTCAGTGCTTTCTGCTAGTGGCCGCCTTTGTGTTTGCTGCCTGCGCTAGAATCCTGCCGGATGCGCTTGGGTCTTGGTTCTGGACGCTGGTGTGGATCGGCTTGGCGTTGGTCACAGAGCCTGTTGCGATCATTCTCTGGTTCTCGCGCAAGTCAGGGGAGGTCGACAAACCGTTGGCTGAATGGCTTCGAGCCGGCTCACTCGCTGCAATCCCAAGTGCGGTATTGGTAGCCTTTTGGTTCGCGATGTGGATTACGTTTCGTGCGCCGTGATCCGTCGGGGCGGGTGGCGATCCGTTTGGGCTTTCGAAACATCGGGGCACGGCTCCTGTTGTAGCATCCGCGGGCGCTCCCGCATCAAGCCTCCGGGCAAACAGCTCGATGGCCTCGTTTGCGATGGTTTGCCAACGGTGCGGACCAAACCGCGAAAAGTCCATTAACCGTTGGTCGAAATTGATGGCTGCAAACGATGGGTTTGTGGCGCATAATATCGGTTCGGTTCATACGACTCGGCTCCGCTAGCTCGCGCCCACCGCGAGCGCACCACGCGGGATGAACAGCCGGGGCACGTCGTCGTCTCATACCTGGCGACCTGACAGTCCGCTATAAGACGCGGGCTTCCCCTACAGAAAAGGCATCGGGACTTCGGTCCCCTTGGCAGACGTCGCTGCGTGAGACGCAGCGGTCTGCGGGAGCACGCGTATGGCATGGCCAAAAGGACGACCCCTTTCGCGACTGCATCCTCGGCGCATCAGTGACGCCAAGCGTGGAAATGACCTGCCTGGCGAATTTCGGACCACCTGAAACTTGAGAGAATGGCGCCCTCGGGCCACTGAGGGAGCCATGAAGAAGACGCGATTCACCGACGAGCAGATGGTCACGATTCTTCGGGAGGCCGACGAGAAGTCGGTCCCGGAGGTCGCGAAGAAGCACGGCGTGAGCGCCCAGACGATCTACGCCTGGCGCAAGCACTTTGGCAGCCTGGAGCCGAGCGACGTGAAACGGTTACGGCAGCTCGAGCAGGAAAACGGGCGGTTGAAGAAGATGGTCGCGGACCGCGATCTTGAGATCGACGTCCTCAAGGAGATCACGCGAAAAAAATGGTAGGCGCACGCGTGCGCCGGCATCAGGTCGCCTACGCCCAGGGGCGCGGCCTGTCAGGCCGCCGCGCGTGCGCCTTGCTCTCCGTGGCGCGATCGACGCTCGGGTACGTCTCGCGGCTGATCGCGCGGGATGCCCCCGTCCTGCCGGCGATGCGGACGTTGGCCGGGCAATATCCCCGCTACGGGTACCGGACCATCCAGATCTTCCTCGACCGTCAGGGCCACGTGATGAGCGCGGACCGGATGTATCGGCTGTGGCGTCAGGAAGCGCTGCAGGTGCCCAAGAAGCGGCCGCGCCGACGCGTGGCCAGCAGCCGTCCGCGGCCGCTGCCGCCGACGGCCGTGAACCACGTCTGGGCGTATGACTTCGTCTTCGATACCTGCGCGGACGGACGCACATTGAAGTGTCTGACGGTCATCGACGAGTTTACGCGTGAATGTCTGGCGATCGACGTGGCGGGCGGCATTCGATCGGGCCGCGTGATCGAGGTCCTGGCACAGCTCGTGAGCGTCCATGGGGCGCCGCAGTTTTTGCGCTCCGACAATGGGCCGGAATTTGTGGCGACGGCGATCCTGCGCTGGCTGCACACGGCGCAGATTGAAACCGCCTTCATCGATCCTGGCAAGCCGTGGCAGAACGGCGCGGACGAATCGTTCAACGGCAAGTTTCGCGACCAGCATCTGTCGCTGCAATGGTTTCGGAATCGTGCGGACGCGAAGGTGAGCATCGAGGCGTGGCGACGACACTACAACGAGGTCCGACCGCCTTCGAGCCTCGCCTACTTGACGCCGGCGGCCTTCAAGGTGAAACATCTGGCCGACGTTGTGTCGGGGGGCGCTCGCCTGCGATGCCGGCTCGCGCTGACGTGACGAAGAACGGAGAACTACGAACCGGTCCGATCAGCGCCATTCTCCAGTAACGACTGGTCCGAAGAAAGCCGGCAGGTCATCAGGGCTGACCGCCGACTGCGGCGATGATGTAGTCGCGCGTCCACACCACATGGTCTGTCCACAGTTTCCGCATGTCCTGCTTCAGTGCGAAAGCGGATGCGCTCTGACTGGAAGCACCGGTATTGGCCTGAGCCGACAACACCCTTGGCGACGCCGTATGTAGGGCCGTGCAAAAAGCAACGGCGGCCACGATCGTGAATTTGTTCATGCGATCCTCCCCTTTCATTCGAGCAATCCAGACAACCAACATGCATCAGAGGGACTTGAGGAATTCGACGAGATCGGCCTTCTGTTGCGCCGACAGATTCAACCCAAACAGCGCGTCGTAGTGATTAACGACCGCGAGCAAATCTGTCGCGCTGCCGTCATGGAAGTACGGAGGATGCTGCCAGATGCCGCGCAGCGGCGAAGTGCGATATTTCCCGGTGGCGCTTCGCGCCGCTCCAAAGTCGCACGACCCATCGAAGCGGCCTTTTAGGCTTTAGCAACAATCACCCTTCGTAGCGCCGATCGCGACGTCCCCCCTGCACGATGGTTCATGCGGCTTGTGCCGGTCTGAAGTGACGCGAGCTTTCGTCGTCGGCGTTGACGCAGCGACCGTCGTCGCCCGCCGTCGTGCCGCCCTTGACCATGTCGCGGTCTCACCGGCTGCTTCGCGCCGCGCCAGCATAAGACCTGCTGGCACGTCCGGCGGAAATCACCGCGACATTCGGCGCGCCGACCTGATCGATGTTGGCGAGAAGGGCATCGCGATCCTCGCGCCGATTGTTGGACGCAAGGAAGCCGACGTAGCGGACGGCGACACGAAGACCGTCGTGGGTTTCCGCGCGGCGTACCTGTTCGATGGATTATCTCGGGATTCGCGCCGCGAGTAATGGTCGCACTCTCGTTGAGATGCGTTTTGTTGCAACCACTCCGCGCAGGCCGTGCCGTCCTGCGATCATTGGGACCATCACGTCGCATGCTCGTCAGTCGTGAGCGCGCGCTCGGAACCGCTCGCCAACACGGAGAACCCGCTGGTCAGATTGCCGCGCGGCAGCTTGAAGTTTCGCGGATCAGCCACGCGCTGCAACGGGCGGAAGAACTGCCGTCAGATGTCGCCGCGGCCATCGAAGCCGAGGCCGGCGGCTGATAGCTATAATGAAACCGGCGCCAACGATTCGCCCCGATTGATCGTCTAACGGGACGATCTGCCAGCCACGGGAGGGGTGGCCCACCAGGCCTCGGAGGACTCTGCCGTGCACGAAATCCGCATCGCCCTTCGCTCCCTCCGCGCCACGCCGGTCGTCACGCTCGTCGCCGTCCTTTCGCTCGCGCTGGGGATCGGCGGTGTGACCGCGATCTTTTCCCTCGTCAACAGCATCCTGATTCGTCCGCTCCCGGTCAACGAGCCGCAGCGCCTCGCGCTGGTGATGCAGGCCAACTCGCCGGCGTACGCGACGTCGTGGACCTACGCGATCTGGGACGCCATCCGCGAGCGCGAGGCACTCTTCGACGGCGCCGCAGTCTGGTCGTTGCAGCGTTTCAACCTGGCCGAACGCGGGGAGCGCCAGCCGGTCGAGGGCGCGTATGTTAATGGACACTACTTCACCACGCTCGGCGTGCCCGCGATCATCGGACGGACCTTCACGGCGGCCGACGACGAGCGCGGTGGAGGCGCGGACGGTCCAGTCGCCGTCATCAGCTACGGCTTCTGGCAGCGCCAGTACGGTGGCGCGGCTTCCGCCATCGGCTCGCGTCTGACCGTCGATCGCGTGCCGTTCACCGTCGTCGGCATCATGCCGCCTGAGTTTTTCGGCACTGAGGTCGGCTTCACCATCGACGTCGCCGTCCCGATTGGATGCGAGCCGCTGATACATGGCGCCGCGACCGCGCTGGATCGCCGGTCGAACTGGTGGCTGGCCATGATGGTTCGCTTGAAGCCAGACCAGTCGCTCGAGTCCGGGACTGCGGCGCTCCGTGCCATTCAGCCACAAGTGCGCGCGGCGGCGATGCCTGCCGATCTGAACAAAGAGCTACAGGACGACTTCTTGAAGCAACCGTTCGCGCTGGTGCCGGCCGGCACCGGGACGCCCGGCCTGCGCTTCCGATACCAGCGCCCGCTGCTCACGATTCTGGCGACCGTCGGTCTCGTGCTGCTCATCGCGTGCGCCAACATCGCGAACCTGCAGCTCGGGCGAGCCATTGCGCGACGCCACGAGTTGGGCATTCGCGTGGCGCTCGGCGCCCCGGCGTGGCGCCTGGGGCGACAACTGCTGGTCGAAAGCCTGATGTTGTCAGCTGGCGGCGCTGCACTCGGACTTCTCACTGCGCGCTGGGCGGCGCAGGCGCTCGTGGCGCAGCTGTCAACATCGACAAACCACCTATTTCTCGATCTCGCACCCGACTGGCGCGTGCTTGCGTTCACCGCGACGGTAACGGTCGTGACGGCGATCCTTTTCGGCACGGCGCCGGCGATACTCGCCGCGCGCGTCGCGCCGATCGACGCGTTGAAGGAGCAGAGCCGGACGACAGTCGCAGACCGACGCTTCAGTATCTCGAACGCGCTCGTCGTAGGGCAGGTTGCGATGTCGCTCGTGCTCGTCGTCGCCGCCGGACTCTTCGTTCGCACGTTCGTGGGCCTGAGCCACGTACCGCTCGGCTTCGATCGCGACCGGCTCATGGTGGTGAACGTCTCGCCGCGAGCGGCGGCGACTTCCGGCGGATTTCAGTTCGACGCGGCGGCGCGCGAGCAGGCGGTGACGGCGCGGATCGACCTGTACCAGCGCCTCGCCGAAACCGTGTCCGCGGTACCTGGTGTCGCACAAGCCGCCGCGTCAGTCGTGACGCCGGTGAGCGGCCGGAGCTGGATGATGAACATCGAAGTTCCGGGCGCGCCGCCACTGCCGGAAGGCGAGCCGAGTCCGGTAATGAACCTCGTGACGCCGGGATGGTTTGGAGCCTACGGCATCCGAATTCTCGAGGGGCGCGATATCGACCAGCACGACACGGCCGGCGCGCCGCACGTGGCGATCGTCAACCAGACATTTGTGCGCAAGTTCCTTCCGGGACGCGATCCCATTGGCGCGATCATCACGTATCCGAATTGGACCACGGGTTCATCGATTCAGCCGAGGCGGATCGTCGGGGTCGTCGCCGACAGCGTCTATCGCGCGGTCCGCGAGGCGCCGCGACCGACGATCTTTTCGCCACTGGCGCAGTACGACAATTTCGGCAACCCGTTGTCCGAGATCAGCCTGACCGTGAGATCCTCGAGCGGATCGCCGATGGCGCTCACGCGCAGTGTTGCCGCGGCGCTGACCGGCGCGCAGCACGATCTCGAATTCAGTTTTCGGCCGCTGAAAGAGCAGGTGGACAGTTCGCTCACTCAGGAGCGTCTCGTCGCGACTCTGTCGGGATGGTTCGGCGCGCTTGCCCTACTGCTCGCCGGTCTCGGGTTGTACGGCGTAACGGCTTACGCCGTGAGCCGACGCCGGAAGGAGATCGGCATCCGAATCGCGCTTGGGTCGCAGCGTTCGTCCGTGGTCCGGCTCGTCCTGCAGCGCATCGCCGTGCTCGTCGGAGCCGGCGCAGCCATCGGGGTCGTCGGTAGTTTATGGGCCGTGCGGTTTGTCGATTCGCTGCTCTTCGGCGTCGATCCGCGCGATGCGGTAACCATTGCCGGCGCCGTGTCAGTGCTCGGTGTGGTCGGACTATTGGCGGGGTGGCTGCCTGCGTGGCACGCGGTACAGATCGATCCGACGCTGTCGCTCAGAGCCGAATGAGATTCGGCTAGGATGTGTCTGTACGAGTCGAGAGGGTAGAAGGTTAACAGCCGTCACGGCTCAACTTTCAGCGTCCAACCAGCGGAATCTCGAGATAAGACGTGGCGCAGACCGAGGGTGAGCCGTTGCCCGAGCCGGCCGAGGCGGATGGTGATCCAGGCGCGACAACGGACCGCCTGAAGGCGGCGATAGCGTCGCACGGGATCGCGGTGGACTACGTCCAAGAACTCGACGGCGCGCTGGGACTTCCAGTGGCGGACGCATTCAACTCCTAACGGCCCTTCAGCCGGCGTCAGAGTTCATGGTCCTCACTCATGAGTTCGCGCATGAACTTCTTCACCACGGCAACGACCGTCCCGGCTCGCGTGACACGCGCGAGCTCGAGGCCGAAGCAGTCGCGTTCGTGGTTGGACACGCGATCGACCTTAACGTCACTGACGCAGCACGCGACTGCATCCACCTGTATCGCGGCGATGGCGCTGCGCTGGCCGAGTCGCTCGGACGGATTCAGCGAACCGCCGCTTCGATTTTGAGCGTGATCGGTACCGATGACACAGGTGCGAGCCGCGACGTGTCGCGCACCGCTGCGTGATCTCAGCAAAAACCAAATGGCCGGCAGCGGCCGGCCATTTGCGTCATTGGTTGGGCCGCTACCGGCCGCTGCATTCGCTATTCGACGAGGCGCGCGCGCTCGAACGCTCCCTTGAAGTACGTCGGCTCCAAACCCAACGCCCATGATTCGAGCGCCTCACGGCTTGCCTGCGAGGTCTCGCGGTCGGTGCGGAGTAATGGGCCAGACGTATCAACCGGCGAAAACTCTAGCCACCCGACCCACGTTCCATCCGGTTCCGTTTTGCCATAGGTGCGCGCAAGATACCGCTGGCCATTTGGCGTTCGAATGTGAATCGGATGCTCATGAATGAGTTCGGTCACTTGTCACCCTCACCAAAACGTCTGCGCGGCTCCGCGTCAGAATCGCCCTGACGATATATGGGCCGCGTTTGTTCGGATCCGGCGGCGGTTCCTCGATCGGCACAGGTTCCGGTTCAGTGGGCGGGGTGTCCGGTGTCTCGTCGTCAGGAGTCCGTTCGAGATTAGGAGCCGGATCGCGGCATCGCCCTAGAGGATGCCGATCCACGCAAGAGAACAAGTATGTACCTCTCCCCCGCAACTTTCTCATCCCCGCTTCTGGCTGAGCATTTTCAGCGCCGATCTGTGGTAATTTGGCCGGCCGCGCCTCTTACTGTCCGGCGGCTCGCCATCGCAGCGTTTCATCGTCAGCGTCGGCGAGTGCGCTGAAGTCAGAGTGGCGACCGTTGGAGGCGTTCTGGGGGTCGTGCCGAACGAGCTGTGGGCGTACAAAACAAATGGCCGGCATCCGACCGGCCACCTCAGTGCATTGCCCCCGCGCTAACCCTCACTGCATCAGCATAAGGTCAGCATAAGGGTTTGAGCCGGAAAACGACGGATCATGGCCGACCATCGCCGACCATGACCGATCGAGTTTCGGAGTGTTTTGCGGGAAAGTTGGTCGGGGCGAAAGGATTTGAACCTTCGACCCCTCGGTCCCGAACCGATGCGAAAAATCCTGAATTCGCAGGAATTCTCCGCTTTAACAATACGCGGCCTAACGACGCGCTAACGACCGCCGCCGCCGAGATCGACCATGTGCATGCGTCGCGGCCCACCTCGGAGTCGCATAATTTGAGGGCGGTGGGTGTGAATCCCGCCGGATTTCGTTCAGAGCGCCTTCAGAAACGCAATCAGATCCGCCTTCTCGCGCGCGCTCAGGCCGATGTTGAAGCGCTGATTGTAGAACTCGACCACGTCAGCCAGCGTCGCGGCGAAGCCGTTGTGGAAGTACGGCGCGCGTGCGGCGAGACCCCGCAGAATCGGTCCCTTGAACAGCGACATGTGCTCCCACTTGCCGGTGATCAGTGCGCGTCCGGGGTCCGTCGTCTGCACAACTTCGCCGGTCGTCTTGTTCCTGAACGTGTACAGCGGCATGTCAGGCGTCCGCATGGCGGGTGTGGTCAGACCGAGATCGAGCGGTAGCGAGACCGAGTGAGTGCCGACGTTCGGTGTGTCATGACACGTCGTGCACGTACCCCGCCAGCGCCGGCACACCGAGCGCGTCGTTCACACCGCGGACGTTGGAGATCGTGAAGCGCCGCAGGTTGAAGATTTCCTGCCCTCGCGCGACGGCTGCCGGGCCCGCGTGTATGGATCCGACTCGGAGCTGGGCGGGTTCTGCCACGCATCGAACAGCGTGAATGCACGCGGATTGAACGCGGGGCTCAACACGTCGTTGATGCCGATGTAGAACGGCTGCTGGGACAGCGCCACCGGACCACCGGCCCCGAGCTGCGCATTGAGTACGCCGGCGGCGTTGTCGGCGGACTGCGCGGTGAAGAGACCGGTCTCGAACTTCACAATCGCTTCCCGCTGGGACTCGGTCAGCGGATGGATCGCGGCCGTATGGCCCAGCGTGGCGCCGTTGGCCTGGTCGCTTAGGTCGAAATGAATCGACTCGCCGGGGAACGTCTCGCGGCCATCCCACATGACCGTAGCCAGAAATCGCAGGTTCGTGGCCGGCAGCGGACGGCGGAACAACGACAGCTCGCTGGCCGAGGCGTAGCCGTAAGGATCGTTCACGTCGATCAGCTCGAATTCCGCATCGGGGCGCACGCCGATGCCGACGCGGATGAGCCCTTTGGTCAGCAGCATGCTGTACGCCGATCGTTTCGCCTCGACCGACGACACATCCGCCATCGGCGAGTTCGATCCATCGTTGGTCCGAAAAACCGGATCCTCGCCATCGGTCGTTTCGACGCGAGCCTGGACGTGCGACGGCACGATCGTCCAGCCGTCGGCGGGCTGATGGCACGAGCCGCACGAGCGGCCATGGGTGCCGAGCCCCTGGAAGAACGGATTGTCGAAATCGGTCGCGCCGTTGACGTTGTACGTGCGAACGATGCCGGTAGGATCGACAAACCCGAACAGGTTTGGGCCGTTGCCGTCGGCCGGCGCGCTCGGCGCAATGCCGACCGCCACGACAAGGACGCAGACGATAGCGAACCCACCAACGAATCGTGATGGCTGCACGGCAGACCTCCTACTCGTTCGGGTCGATTTCTGCGGGTTTGGGTTGGAAGAAGAAGTACGCCACCCAGTCTGCGACCTGTTGGCCAATCCTTGCGCCAACTTCGACGGAATTCCGGAAGTGCATGCCGCCGTACACCCGCGCGTTGATGATTTCGCTCCGCAGATCGTTCGTGTTCTCGAACACGTGTGTCGTGCCGGTCACCGCGCTGTCGAGGACGAAGTGAACGGCGTTCGTGGCATTGAAGTGTTCGAGAATCGTGGCGGTCGCGCTCGTCCAGCAGCCGTGGGCTGCCGGATATTCCGGGTGCGCAGGCGTCGCCGCCAGTGCCATCCAGGCTGGATCCGGATCCGTGGCTGGATTGTCATCCGTATCTCCGGCTTGGATCGCGGTTACCGGCCGCCAGAAGTTGTAGTGGAACTTCGCGTCCCAGCACGCAATTTGAGAATCGAGGATCGCGGTATTCACCATCGCGAAGAACCGGGCACTCTGCTGAAGATCGAGACTGTTCTCCGTTGCATACCCGCGGAACGCGCGGCTGTACTGGGCGACGGCGTGCTCGGTGTAGAAACGCCCAATCTCCGTCTGCTCGTCAGTCCGAAGCGATCCGTCCTTCACCCCGAACACTTTCACTTCGTTGTAGTCCCTCGCCCACAGACTGCTCGTGAGAGACGGCGGCGGACCGGGGCGAAACTGCGAGGCGCTGACAAGCGCGAACGGCGTGACCTGCGCGAAGCCGGGGAGGAGCGCAGGCACGAGATTGGGCGGGGTTGGTTGCCAGACGCCCGGTCCGGTGCCGACTGTATAGGTCACGGTCGGGATCACACCGTCGTGGATCTCGAGCAGCCGTGAAGCAACTTCCTCGCCGATCGCGATTCCGTTGTCCTTTTTGACGCCGTCGCGTATCGCCGCGAGTGAACGCGCGCGCGCCGCATCGAACGTCGCCTGCTGATCGGGGAGGAGCCTGACGAGAACCCCGTGGGCTGCGGCAATCGCCGCTGCGTCGCGAGATGCCGGTCGGAGCTGCGCCGGTGTCACCTTGAACTGTTCGTACTCGCCCGTGATCGAGCTGACGGCGTCGTAGATCGCCACATGGACGAGCGTCATCCAGAGTTGCGATCGCTGAATCGGCTGCTTGGCGACGGTGATGATCGCGTACTGCGCGATCGCGTTCCACTCGGTGATGACATTTCCGTCGCTCGTGTCCAGTGCCGCGTCGCGAGGCGCGGCGCGCAACAACACAGGGGCGCACACGCAGCACACGAGAATGCCCATTCGAATCCACGCGCGGTGTCTATCGGTCATGAAGACCTCCCGCTTGTAAAGGCGGAAAGGCCGACCGAAAACTCGCACCGCCGCGCAATTCGCTAAAATGCGTCCATTGGCGCGACTCCAGGCAGCGTGACCCGGCTCCTGCTGGCGTGGAAAGCGGGCGACGAGACCGCGCTCGCCCAGCTCACGCCACTTGTGTATGCCGAGCTTCAGCAGATCGCCCGGCGCTGTATGCAGGGCGAGCGCATGAACCGCAGAGTTGACGCGACCGAGCTCGTCAACGAGGCGTACATGCGGCTCGTCGACGCCCGGCACATGAATTGGCAGAACCGCGCGCACTTTCTCGCGATGTCTGCGCGCGTGATGCGCCGAGTCCTGGTCGACCTCGCGCGGACGCGCCGCGCGCAAAAGCGAGGCGGCGGCGCACAGCAAATCTCGCTTGACGATGCGCTCGTGACATCCGAGAAGGGTCAGGATCTGGTGGCACTCGATGATGCGCTGGACGCGCTGGCGAAGCTCGACCATCGCAAAAGCCGCGTCATCGAGCTGCGGTTCTTCGGCGGACTGAGCATAGACGAAACGGCAATGGTCCTGAAGGTATCGCCCGACACGGTGATGCGCGACTGGAAGCTCGGACGCGCATGGCTGCGCCGGGCGCTTCGACGTTAGGTACCGATGATTCCTGACCGATGGCAGCAGGTCTCACGCATCTACCACGAGGCGCTCGCGCAGGATCCGCAGGCGCGGGAAACGTTCGTGCGCGATGCCTGCAGCGGCGACGAGGCGATGCAGAAGGAGGTGGAGTCGCTTCTCGCGCAGCCGATCTCGGCCGAGAACTTCCTCGGCCAACCCGCCGCGGCGACGGCCGTATCGCCGCCTGCCGATCCGGGCGCGTCGTTGCTGAACCAGCGGCTTGGCACGTGCCAAATCCTGGAAGTCGTGGGGGTTGGCGGCATGGGCACCGTCTACCGAGCTCACGACACGAAGCTGGGGCGCGACGTGGCGATCAAGGTGCTGCCACGTTCGTTATCGTCGGATCCCAAACGGCTCGCGCGCTTCGAACGCGAAGCGCGGCTGCTCGCCGCGCTCAATCACCCGCACATCGCCGCGATTTACGGCATCGAAGATGCCGCGGGCGTCCCCGCCCTCGTACTCGAGTTCGTTGACGGTCCGACAGTCGCCGAGACGTTGGAGCGCGGCCCCGTCCCGAACGTGGAGGCGTTGAGCATCGCCCGGCAGATCGCCGACGCGCTGGAGGCCGCGCACGACCGTGGAATCATCCATCGAGATTTGAAGCCTGCCAACATCAAGATCAAGCCTGACGGCACGGTCAAGGTGCTCGACTTCGGCTTGGCGAAGGCCACCGCGGCCGAGACGGCGGACCAGGATCGTCGCAAAACGCCGCTCACGGCTGAAACCCAGGAAGGGCTCATCCTCGGTACCGCAAGCTACATGAGCCCAGAGCAGGCGCGCGGCCAGGCCGTCGACAAGCGGACCGACATTTGGGCGTTCGGCTGTGTGCTGTACGAGATGCTGACCGGGCGCGCTGCGTTCCCGGGCGAAACGATCTCGGACACGATCGCGGCGATTCTCGAACGGGAACCCGACTTCTCGAAATTGCCGGCAGCGACCCCGCCCGGAGTCCGCCGCCTGCTGCAACATTGCTTTGCTAAGGATCCGAAGCGACGGCTGCGCGATATCGGCGACATTCACCTCGATCTTGACGAGAGTCGCGCGATCACACCCGCGGCGACAGACAGCGCCAGCACTAGGCGGCGCGCGCTGGATTGGAGCCTCGCCCTTACACTCGGGATTTCTGCCGGTGTCGTCGGCATGTCGTACGTTCGGCCGTCGCGAGACGAGGACGGCGCGCCGATCTTTTCCCGTGCTGTTCGCTTCACCACCACACCGGCGCACGAATTCGGGCCCGCGATCTCGCCGGATGGGAAATGGATCGCGTATCTGTCCGATGCACGCGGTTCGGTGGATGTCTGGGTCAAGTTCGTCGCCGGAGGCGAACCGGCGAACCTCACCGCATCGACCGATCTGCAAGTCCAGACGCTGTCGGCCATCGGTGGGCTGGAAATCTCGCCGGATGGGAGCGGCATCGCCGTTCAGGCGAGGACGAAAGGCAGCAAGCAGCTGACCTTCGACACATGGGTGATCCCGGCGCCACTCGGCGGAACGCCGCGCCGGTTCGTGGAAACCTCCGGCGCGCTGCGATGGTCGCCTGACGGAACGCGTATCGTCTACGTTCGACCCGGCGAATCGCGCGGCGATGCGATCATCGTTGCCGACGCGAACGGCGCGAATGCCCGCGAGCTGGTTCCTGCGCGAGGCGGCTGGCACACGCACTGGCCGGCATGGTCGGCCGACGGTCAATTCATCTACTTCTTTCAGACGATCGCGACGTGGAACGGGGAGCCGTCGGAAATCGTTCGTGTATCCGCCAGCGGAGGCGAACCGCAGATCGTCGTCCGAACGACGCGTCGCGCATTGTTCCCGCTGCCCCACGCCGGCGGAGGCTTGCTCTACGCCGCCAATCCGGACGGAGTCGATCTCGGTCTGTGGTGGCGTTCTTCAGGTCGGAAAGAGCCGCAGCGCCTCACGACGGGCGTAGGCGAGTACGCCGAGCCGCGCATGTCCTCGGACGGCCGAAGGCTTGTCGCCACGTTAATCGAGTACCGCCGCGCGCTCGTATCCACCCCGGTCGCCTTTGATGCGCGCACCGCGCTGCGCCATGTCACCAACGATTTCGATGGCGACCTCGAGCCCTGTGTGTCGCCTCGCAGCGGACGCATGGTGTTCAGCTCATCGCGATCGGGCAGCCGCAATCTCTGGACTGCGGATCCAGACGGGTCAAGCGTGCGCCCCTTGACCTCCGACGTAGCGATCGAGGAGCGCCCGTCGTTTTCGCCGGATGGACGGCAGGTTGCGTTCGTCTCCGATCGCGGCGGCGAGCATGGCATCTGGCTTGTGAACAGCGAAGGTGGGACACCGCGACGCCTTGCAAGGACGCCCGTTCTCGATACGCTGACCTGGTCGCCCGATGGCCAGGAGATCGCGTTCGCGGTACCCGCCGCCCGCGCGCCCGAACTATCGATCATCAACGTCAATGACGGAACGGTGCAGAAACTGACAACGCCGAATGGCGGCCACGCACCAGCCTGGTCGCCGCGCGGCGACGTAGTCGCCTACCTCGAGCCGCGTGGCCCGGGCCGCACGTATTTGAAATTCGTCAATCGCCGTGGAGAAAGGCTGTACTCGACGCTGCCCGAGGGTCCCGCGCTGACCAATGGCTTTCTCGGATGGGCGCCCGACGGCAAACGGCTAGCGGCCGTCGGCGTCCCAGGCAGTGCGAATGCGGCGATTTGGATCGTCGAACCAGACAGAGCCGAGCCCTTTCGAAAGTTGATCGAACTTCCCGCCGAAGTGAGGCCGCGAGGTATCACCTGGACCAGCGACGGCTCGTCGCTCATTTTCGGACGGCAAGAGGCGCTGAGCGACCTCGTGTTGTTTCAACGTCCAGAGTGAAAATCGCCCCGGTGGACCGCCGCGCGAACATGCCCCAGCTTCCAACGGCGGCGACCTCTCAGACGCCGACGTAGTCTCGCCGATACGTGCAGAACCTAACTACGACCTCACGATTTGGGGGCGATTAATCAGGACGAGTGCCCACTCTCGCATACAGCTGCCATCGAGGCTGCTGTTTGCGGCGCTACACTCGGATAGCGCAGCGTTCGCACTGCCGCGCACTCGGGCGGAACCGAGCAGCCCACGGGACTGAATTCTGCAGATTTTCTTAGGAAAAGTGGTCGGGGCGATAGGATTTGAACCTACGACCCCTCGGTCCCGAACCGAGGCGCGAAGCCCTGAATTCTTGAATGAATTCGGGCCTCTCAGCCTTCAGCATACAAGCAGCATACAGAATTTTGCAGGGCTTTGGCCGACCACTGAGGCATCTTCTCCGGCCATGGCTCAAAGCCAGGGAACGTCGGGAGATGCCGAACGTGCAAGCATTCATCAGATTCATCTTCGGCAAAGCGTTGCTCGATACCCCCTGGGTTCACTTGTTTACGCGTGAACCTCTTCGACGCGTTTCAGCGACGGCAGCTTCTTGATGGCCTTTCCGCTCTTCTCTTCGGCCAAGCGAATTTCGTAGAGGCTCTGAAGATTCAGCCAGAACTGTGGGGTCGTTCCGAAAAAATGAGCCAGGCGCAGCGCCGTGTCTCCGGAGATCGCGCGCTGGCCGTTCACGATCGCCGTGACGCGATTCGTCGGAACCTTGAGGCGACGCGCGAGCTCCGCGGCGCTCATGTCGAGCGCGTCAAGCTCCTCAGCTAGGTGTTCTCCGGGGTGAATAGCCCTCGATGCCATGATGTGTTCCTCAGTGATAATCCACAATCTCGACGTTCATCGCGCCAAGCGATCCATCCGGCCACTCAAAACAGACGCGCCACTGATCGTTGATGCGGATGCTGTACTGGCCCTTGCGATCACCCTTCAGCGCTTCGAACCGGTTGCCGGGCAACGCCGCGAGGTCATGAAGGACATGCGCGGCTTCAAGGCGATCGAGCTTTAGCCGAGCGGAGCGTTCGATCCCCGAGAACGCTTTCACGCGCTTGCCGGCCGCGAAGTCAGCCGTTCGCTTGTCGCGGTAGCCGACGATCATCCAAACAGATTATGACACACAATTACGCGTTACGTCCTGCGTAACAAATACGCGCGTTAACCAACTCAACCGCGCCGTGCCTCACCTCAATCAACGTGCGTCGGTTGCGTAGACGATTTCGTCGCCGGAGCTTGGGCCGCGCAGATGTGACGAGCCGGGTGCGAATCGAACCCACAACGCGTAGATTAAGAGTCGCCTCGCGACGCTCGAAATCTCCAAAGATTTGAACTCCACGTTCGATCGCGGAAGTCTTTCTCCCAGCTCATGAGGCCATCAGTGCCAGTTGACGATGGCTTGACCCAGATGCCCGCCGACCTCCGACGTAAGCTGCCCTGCAAGGTCTTTCGACTTCATCCCAGCCGACCATCCGTCCAAGTTGCCGTGCTCCTGGTAGTACTCTTCAGGGCGCTGGACCCGGGCAGCTTCTTTGAGTCCGAACGCCCAGAGGCGCTCGAGCGCGCGCGCGCCATCCGCGTGAAAGAGGTCGCGGGCCACGAGTATGAAGCGCAATTGATACCACCCGTAGTTCTCGTCGCCCATTGGCGCCTTCGGATTTCCAGCCGGGTAGTGCCGATCGAAGTCGTCGAGGGTTGTGTACCCGCGCAGGCGGATCATGAGGTTGAACGCGGCGATCCGCGTTTGCGCCTCGGGGAACGTCGTCAGGTTGGCAAGCTCGGACGGTTGTTTTGTCGCGACGAACGTGTACAGCGCCAGGTTCGCGAAGATCTCTTTGAGCCAAAGCGTCGGCAGGACGGCGCCGCCCTGATGCTCGAACGCGTGCGCGAGTTCGTGAACCGCGATCAGATCGAAGAAGCGTCTCATTTGAAGGATGCCGTTCTCGTCGGCATACGTCTTCTTCAGCTTGGGATATGCACCGAACGGCGATGCCACCCGCGCGATCCGGCCAAACGACTGCCAGAAGGGGTTATCGTCGGTTGCTATCCGTAGGCGCTTGTCGGGCGGATAGTACGACGGCACGCCGTAGCCCCGCTTCCAATCGGCCGGCGTGAGGAACGTCGCGATCAGGCGGGGACGGACGCCTGGAAACAGGGAGGCGAAGTACAGGTACGCCTCGCAGGTGAGGGAGGCGAGCCGGACTGCCTGATCGTGCGCACCCTCGCTGTAACGGGCGTCGAACGG
>DASPXV010000085.1:0-42076 GCA_035637115.1 Vicinamibacterales bacterium | reverse complement strand
TTGGTCTTTCCCGCGGTCATCCACGTGTCCGACAGCTCCCCCATCGTCGACGACGGGGTGATCGGGTAAATGGCGATGACTTCGGACAGGTGATACGCGACGCGCGCGGCCGCCTCGTTGCCGTCGACCGTGATCCAGGTGACCTTCATTAGACGGGCGCTCCCATCCTTTGATCAGAGCAACCCGTGTGCTGAGCGATTTCCCGCCGGGTTTGCGCAACGATTAACGGCACTGCCGGATCTCCGGCAGTTCGCGCCAGTCGATCGGTCGCTATCAATAGAGGATTGGCGGCATCCCGGCATTTCCACGTGACGCCCGCCCTGTATCTGGCGCAACTCTCGATGTATCAGTAAATTAGCGCCGCGGCACTGCCGTTGCTCGGCCGGGGGCAACCCCAAGGAGAGTGCGCTAATGGTCTCCCGCCGTGACTTCGTTCGGCTCTGCACGATGGCGGGCGCGGCTGTGGGCATGTCTGCGGCAACGGTGTCACAGATAGTGGAAGCCGCCGCGCGGGGGCTCAAGCCCTCCGTTGTCTGGCTGCATTTCCAGGAGTGTACGGGCTGCACCGAGTCGCTGCTCCGCACCTCCCACCCAGGCATCGCCGAAGTCATCCTCGACCTCATCTCCCTCGACTATCACGAAACATTATTTGCAGGCTCCGGGCATCAGGCCGAGGCCGCGCTGCAGGAGACGATCAAGAAGAACAACGGCAAATACATCTGCGTCGTCGAAGGCGCGATCCCGACGAAGGACGGCGGGATTTATTGTCAGGTCGGCGGGCGCACCGCGCTGGACATCCTGAACGACGTCGGCTCGAAGGCCGGCGCGGTCATCGCGATCGGGTCGTGCGCGTCGTGGGGCGGCATTCCTTCAGCGGATCCGAATCCGACTGGCGCAACCGGCGTGCCGATGATCCTGAAAGGCAAACCAGTCGTCACGCTCCCCGGCTGCCCGTCGAATCCGTACAACTTCCTCGGGGTCGCGCTGCAGTACGCCACGCTCGGCACGCTGCCGAAGCTCGACGATCTCGGACGCCCGCTCTTCGCGTACGGCCGCACGATCCACGAGCATTGCCCGCGGCGCGCGCATTTCGACGCGGGCCGCTTCGCGAATCAATTCGGGGACGAAGGGCATCGCCAGGGGTATTGCCTCTACAAGCTCGGATGCAAAGGACCGATGACCCACGCCAACTGCTCGACGCTGGCGTTCGGCGAGGTCGTGGACTGCTGGCCGATCGGCATTGGCCATCCGTGCGTCGGCTGCACGGAGCAGAAAGTCGCATTCCGCATCCCGATGCACACGACCGTAACGATCGATCGCCCGGTTCCTCCGGACACTTATGCGCCGGTGCACGCCGCGCAGGGACGTATCAGTCCCGTTGCGACAGCCGTGGCCGGCGTCATCGGCGGCGCAATCGTGGGCGCCGGCTATGTGGCATCGCGAAAGATCGATGCGGCGGATAAGGCGGAGTCGAAAGCGGACGACGAAACGTTGGGGGTGTAAACGTGGGCATCAGTCGACGCACCGCCCTCAAGGTTGCCCTCTCTGGAACGGCCGTGGCCATCGCCAGGCCGGCGGGGGCGGCCACAGTTCCACTCGTCGCACCGGCTGACGCCGTCGGTCTCCTTTACGACACCACGAAGTGCATCGGCTGCAAGGCCTGCATGGTCGCCTGCCGCGAGGCGAATGGCCTCCAGGCCGACAGCGCGGCGTCGGGGGGCTTGTATCACGCGCCGGTCGATCTGAACGAGAAGACGAAAACGGTCATCAAGCTGTACGACGACGGCGAGCACCGTTCATTCGTGAAGGCGCAGTGCATGCACTGCGTGGACCCGGCGTGCGCGAACGCCTGCATGCTCGGCGCATTCAAGAAACGCGAGTTCGGCATCGTCACTTACGACGTGAACTACTGCATCGGTTGCCGGTATTGCGAAGTGGCATGTCCGTACGGCGTGCCCAAGTTCGAGTGGTCCAAGGCGGCGCCGAAGATGGTGAAGTGCGAGCTGTGCAATCACCGGCTCGCGCAGGGCAAGCAGCCGGCGTGCACCGAAGTCTGTCCACGGCAGGCGGTCATCTTCGGCAAGCGGGAGGACCTGCTGCGCGAGGCGAAGCGGCGTCTCGCGAGCAACCCGGGCGGCTACGTCCAGAAGATCTATGGAGAGACCGACGGCGGCGGCACGCAGTGCCTCTACATCTCGCACGTGCCGTTCGACAAGATTGGCCTGCCCGCGCTGTCCGACGAGTCGACGCCGTCGCTGCAGCGCACGCTCCAGCACAGCATCTACAAGGGCTTCGCCGCACCCATCGCGCTCTACGGCCTGCTCGGCGCAGTCATGCTGCGCAACCGGCGCAAGGAAGGACCCACGTCATGAACGTACAGGCGCAGGCACTTGGCGGCCGCCTCCTGACGAAGCCGTTCCGCGCGCTCGCTGCATTGCTCGGCATCGCCGGGCTGCTGATTCTCTACAGGCTGGTCAACGGTCTCGGCCAGGTGACCGCGATGAACGACGGATACCCATGGGGCCTGTGGATCGCTTTTGACGTCGTCACCGGTACGGCACTCGCGTGCGGCGGCTACTCGGTGGCGCTGCTCGTCTACATCCTGAATAAGGGCAAATACCATCCGATGGTCCGCCCGGCGATCCTCACGAGCGCGCTCGGCTACACGCTTGCCGGCCTCGGCGTCGGGCTCGACGTTGGACGCTGGTGGAACATCTGGCGCGTGCCGGTGTTCTTCTGGCACTGGAACCTGAACTCGGTGCTGCTCGAAGTCGCGCTGTGCATCATGGCGTACACCTTCGTGCTCTGGATCGAGCTGTCGCCCGCCTTCCTGCAACGAGCGGAACGGACAGGCACGGGTTCGATTCGTCGATTTGCGGTGCGCACGCGGCCGATTGTCGAGAAGGGCCTGTTGTGGGTCACTGTCTTCGGCATTCTGCTGCCGACGATGCACCAGTCGTCGCTCGGCGCGTTGATGCTCATCGCGGGGCCACGACTGCATCCGCTGTGGAACACTGGATGGCTGCCGCTTCTGTTCCTGCTCTCGTGCCTCGCGATGGGGTTCGCGGCGGTCGTCTTCGAGTCCGTCCTCGCCTCCTGGCTGTGGCGGCGCGAGCCCGAGCGCGAGATGCTCGCAGGCCTTGGCGGCGCGATCGTGCCGTTCGCCGTCGCGTACGTGTGGCTGCGCCTCTACGATCTCGCGATGCGCGGCCAGCTCGCCGCACTGTTCGCCTTCGACCTGTACAGCATCATGGCGCTCCTCGAGTTCGCGCTGACGGCCGTCGCGGTCTTCATCCTCCTCAGCGACGTCCGCCGGCGGCGGCTCGGGGATCTGTTCCGCGCGGCCATGCTGTTGATGCTCGCCGGATCGCTCTACCGCTTCGACACCTACCTCGTCGCGTTCACGCCCGGCGCGCAGTGGTCCTACTTCCCGAGCGTCACCGAGATGCTCGTCACCCTCGGGCTGATTGCCGGCGAGCTGATGCTCTACATCGCCATCGTCAAGGTCTTTCCGATCCTCACACTGGAGAAGCGACATGTCGCGTATCACCATTGATCCCGTCACGCGCATCGAGGGACACCTCCGCATCGACGCCGAAGTCGACGGAGGCGTCGTGCGAAAGGCGTGGTCCTCGGGACAGATGTTCCGCGGCATCGAGCGCATCCTGCAGGGGCGCGATCCGCGGGAAGCGTGGCTCTTCACGCAGCGGTTCTGCGGCGTGTGCACCACGGTGCACGCCATCGCGTCGGTGCGCGCCGTCGAGAACGCGTTACAGCTCGAAGTGCCGCTCAATGCGCAATACATCCGCAACATCATCGTGGCGGCCCACGCAATGCACGATCACATCGTGCACTTCTATCACCTCTCGGCGCTCGACTGGGTCGACGTCGTCTCCGCGCTGAAGGCGGATCCGGTCAAGTCGTCGCAGCTTGCGGAGAGCCTCTCCACTTGGCCCGGCAACAGCCGTATGAAGCTGGCCGCGGTGAAAGACCGCCTGAAGGGATTCGTCGACGGTGGGCAGCTCGGCATCTTCCAGAACGGTTACTGGGGCCATCCCGCGATGAAGCTCTCGCCGGAAGTGAACCTGCTCGCGGTTTCGCATTATCTCGAGGCACTCGAGTATCAGCGCAAGGTGAACCAGATCGTCGCGATCCTGGGCGGCAAGACCCCGAACATCCAGAATCTCGCCGTCGGCGGCGTGGCCAACGCAATCAATCTGGATAACCAGGCCACGCTGAACATGGAGAAGCTGTACCAGGTCAAAGACATCCTCGACGAGGTGCAGGATTTCATCCGCCAGGTCTACTTCGTCGATGTCTGCGCCGTGGGCGCGATGTATGCGGATTGGCTCGGATACGGGAAGGGGGTCACGAACTATCTGTCGGTGCCGGATCTGCCGCTCGACACCAAGGGAACGCAGTTCGACTTTCCGGGCGGCGTGATCATGAACGGCGATCTCTCGCACGTGCAGGAGATCAAGACGTTCAACGAGCCGTTCTTCCGCGAGAACGTCACCGAGTCCATCGCCCGCGCATGGTACGACGGCAACTGGACGAAGCATCCATTCGACGAGGACACGGAGCCGAAGTACACGAAGTTCGAGGACAACGGCAAATATTCGTGGGTCAAGGCGCCGCGGTTCAAGGGGAACCCGATGCAGGTCGGCCCACTGGCGCAGGTGCTCTCCGGCTACGCGCTCGGTCACAAGCCCACGGTGTTCTGGGCGAACAAGACGCTCGAGACCGCAGGGTCGATCGCGAAGACCACGCTGACGCCCGCTGTGCTCCACTCGACGCTCGGCCGCCACGCAGCGCGGATGATTCGCACCCAGGTCATTACCGACCTGGCGCAGAAACACTGGAACCTCCTCGTGAACAACATTGCGAAAGGTGACACGACCATCTTCAACGAACCGGTGTTCCCGAAAGGTGAGCAGCGCGGGTTTGGTTTCCACGAGGCGCCGCGCGGCACGCTGTCGCACTGGGTGGTCATCCGCGACGGCAAGATTGCGAACTACCAGGCGGTCGTGCCGTCTACGTGGAACGCGGGTCCGCGCGACGAAAAGGATCAGCCCGGGCCCTATGAGGCGTCGCTCGTCGGCAACCCCGTCGCCGACGCGCAGCGTCCGCTGGAACTCATTCGCACCGTGCACTCGTTCGACCCGTGCCTCGCGTGCGCCATCCACACGGTGGACATCGAAGGAACCCAGATCGCCAAGGTGAAAGCTCTATGATCCGTGTCCTGGGATTGGGCAACGTCCTGATGAGCGATGACGGCTTCGGGCCCTTCGTCGTTCGCGTCCTGGAAGCTACCTACGATCAGCCGGCCGGCGTCGAGTTCATCGATGTCGGCACGCCGGGCCTCGACCTGACGCCGTACCTGCTCGACACCGACGCGGTGATCTTTGTCGATACGGTGACATCGGGCGGCAGGCCGGGAGAGCTGCGCATCTACGATCGGGCAGATATTCTTCGGCACGCGCCGCAGACGAGAACCAGCGGCCACGATCCCGCGCTCAAGGAAGCGCTCCTCACCGTCGATGCGGTCGGCGGGGGACCGAAACGAGTGACGCTGATTGGGGTGATTCCGGACTGGATCGCCACGGGCGTCGTACTGTCGCCGCAGGTTGAGGCCGCGGTGGGACGCGCCGTCATGGCCGTCGTCCAGGCGCTGGAAAATCTCGGTGTGTCGCTGGTGCGCCGCGATCATCCGGGCGTGCCGGATGTCTGGTGGGCCCGCAGTGAATCCCTGATCCCTGATCGCTGATCGCTAATCCAAATCCCTAGTCCTTCATCCCGAATCGCCATCCGTTGCGGTAGGTGCGGGTGAGGTACTGGTTGGCCTCGCGCTTGCGCGGGAACGACAGGCTCCTGGCGTCGAACTCGAGCGTCTCGCCGGGGAAATGGGCGGCGACATTGCCAATGAGCACCGATTCAGTCAGCGGGCCGGCGTAGTCGAAGCTCGCCGAGCATTGCTGCTTGCTGCCTCCGAGCACCGCGTCCACGAACTCGGCGTAGTGATCGCGGTCGGGCAGATCGATCTGCGGCATGCTCCCTGTTTTCTCGACGGGCAGCACGAACGGATCGGCGCTGCCGTGCGGCAGCACGAGCAGGCCGTCGGTGCCGACGACGACGCTGCCTTGCTGTGGAAAGCCCGTCTCCACCTGCTCGCGAATGGGGTCGGGCGGCAGCTCGCCCCCGTCATACCACCACACGTCGACAGTGCGTCCGGAAGTGTATTCCGTCCCCGGATACGTGAGCTTGACGCGTGCTTTGGTCGCCCAGCTTTCATCGGAAGGCGCGGGCCCGTACGACGTAATGGAAACCGGAGAGGTCAGCTTCAGCGCGCGGTAGGGGGGGCTGTAAATATGACAGCCCATGTCACCGAGCGTGCTCGTACCGAAGCCAATGCGCCGCCGCCACTCGCCAGGATGATAGATACCGCGCTTGAACGGACGCGATGCGCTCACGCCCAGCCAGTTGTCCCAGGCGAAGGGGGCGGGCACCGGATCCACCGCCTCCGGCAATGGTTTCTCGTCCCCCCAGTTCTTGTTCGAGAACGTGTGGACCTCGCGAATCTTTCCGACGATCCCGCTTCGCACGAGCGCTTCGCCGTAACGTTGCACGCGGCTGGATGACACCTGAATGCCCATCTGCGTCGTGACGCGCCGGCGCCGCGCCTCTTCGGTCAGCAGCCGCACTTCCCGCAGCGTGTTGCACAGCGGCTTCTGCACGTAGACGGACTTTCCCATCTTCATCGCCTCGAGGGCGATGGCGCAGTGCATGTGATCGGGAACGGAGACGTTGACGGAATCGATGTGCGCGCGTTCCTTCCGGAACATCTCGCGCCAATCCTGGTAGACGCGTACCTTCGGAAATTTCTGCTGCAACGGCTCGATGCGGCAGAGATCGACATCGGCGACGGCGACGAGCTCGAACGCGGGATGCTTTGCGAACATCGTCACGTCGGAGAGTGCCTGGCCCGCGGCGCCAACGCTGGCGTGCCGCAGCTTGCGATCGGCGGCGCGCCCGGGAATCGACAGGAAAGGGCTGACCGCTGCCGTTGCGGCGACCGATTGAAGAAACCGTCTGCGCGATACGGGTGAGTGGGGCATCGCCAGGAGCGTACCGCCAGTCTCGGCCCGCGCGCAAGAGGACCGAATAGTCCTATCCCCTGACACCCACTTTGCGGAGAATCGTCATCATCGGGCACCAGTTCGTGAATGCGGACTGGAACAGGTTGAGCCCGACGAATACCGTGAACCACAGGAAGTTCTGATTCACGTAAATCCCAAGCAACACGCTGGCGGCCACGAAGCCGCCGGCGATCAGGCGTAGCCAGCGATCGACGTTCATGGTTTGGCGATCGTCAAGCCGCTGGGATGAACAGCACGGGCCGTTCGCATGCACCGAGGATTCCTGCCATGTCATCACTCAACCTCCATGCCGGCGGGCGCAGGTTTGCGCCGACGACCACGAGAGACGCATCCTGAAGAACCTGAGGATCGCACTGCGGCAGTCCGCTCCGCTGCGTCGTTCCTCCGCCACCAATATTCGCGAGCTCCTCCGCGCATCGAACCGCTGCGCTGGGCGTGCCATTACCGCCTCCGACGACGAGGACGCGCGCGAACATATCGCGCGGCGACGTGTTTGCAGCCCGGACGACGAGCACCGGCACCGCGACCGCGCGCAAGACACGCTCGGCGACGGATCCAAGCCACCAGCGGCTCGGTCCACGTCGGCCGTGGGTGCCAATCACCAGCAGATCGGCGTTTGCCGACGCGTCCACGAGCGCATCGACCGGAGGCGCGTCAGCAATAATCGATTCGACCTGGTTCGCCGATGTGCCGACGAAGCGGGCGAGGTGGTCCGCCGCCGCGGCTTGTGACGCGCGGCGCTCGGCCTCGAGGCGGCCGATCTGTTCCAACGTGAAGTATGGAGGCGGGTCGAATCGCTCCGCGTGCACCGCGCGCAGGCGCGCGTGGAAAGAACCGGATACCACCTTTGCGACCGCCACGGCGCGCGCCGACGCATCCCCGAAGTCCACCCCGATGACGATTTGCCTGGGTGGGCACATCCAGGGAGCAACGGCCGGTATTGTGGTCACGACATCACCTCCGCAGGCGCGGCGGCCCTCGGGACGCTCGTCTCGTGCCGCTTCGCGACGTAGTAGAGGACCGGCACTGCCATGCGCGACAGCAGCAGCGACGCCACCTCGCCGGCCATCAGCGAGATCGCCAGGCCCTGGAAGATCGGATCGAAGAGGATCACGCCCGCGCCGACGATGACCGCGGCCGCGGTGAGGGCCATCGGGCGGAAGCGCACGGCCCCGGCGTCGATGACCGCCTTCTCGAGTGGGAACCCTTCGCGCAGGCGCAGTTCGATGAAATCCACAAGGATGATCGAATTGCGCACCACGATGCCGGCGCCCGCAATGAAACCGATCATCGAGGTTGCGGTAAAGAACGCGCCCATCATGGCGTGCGCGGGGAGAATCCCGACGAGCGAGAAGGGAATCGCCGCCATGATGAGAAGCGGAGTCCTGAACGACTGGAACCAGCCGACGACGAGAATGTAGATCAGCACCAGTACGGCGGCGAACGCGATGCCAAGGTCCCGGAACACTTCGATCGTGATGTGCCACTCGCCATCCCACTTCATGGCGTACTTGGTCGTGTCAAAGGGCTGCACCGCGTTGAAGACGTCTAGCGCGTAGCCCTCAGGAAGTCGAACACGCGCAATCTCTTCGTTCATCTCGAGGAGTGCGTAGACGGGGCTCTCGCTCGTGCCGGCGAGATCGCCGGTTACATAAGTCACGGGTTGAAGATTCTTGTGGTACAGGCTGATATCTTCGGGCGTCGTCACGGCGCGTGTGAGCTCGCCGATCGCCACGGTTCGCGCGCCGCGGATCCGGATTTGCTGGATCGCGTCAACGGTCCGCTGGGCACGTGGCAGGCGGAGGACGATGGGCACGTCTTCGCGGGCGCGCGGGTCGTGTAATAGTCCCGCCGTCTCTCCTGCGCCCGCCATGCGGACAACCGACGCGACCGCGACAGACGTGAGCCCCGCGGCCGCCGCCTTCTCGCCGTCGACGTCGAGCGTGAGCTTGGGATGCGGCGTTTCGACGTACCAGTCGGTGTCCACCACACCGGGAGTCCGCTCGTAGATCGCTTTCACGAGCGCGGCGACTTCGGTGCGTCGCGCCGGATCCGGTCCGTATACTTCCGCGACGAGCGTCTGCAGCACGGGCGGCCCCGGCGGCACTTCCGCCACCTGGATACGGGCTCCCAGTGAGCGCGCGATCGGGACCAGGCGCTCGCGCACGCGGCGCGCGACGTCGTGGCTCTGCGCCGATCGCGCGTTCTTTGGCGTGAGATTCACCTGGAGGTCGGCGAGATGCGGCGCCTGCCGCAGGAAGTAATGCCGGACGAGCCCGTTGAAGTTATAGGGCGCAGCAGTTCCGACGTAGGTTTGCACGTTGACGACGGCCTGATCCTCCAGCGTTGCTGCGGCGAGCGCCGACGCGACGCGTGCGGTGGTTTCGAGCGCCGACCCCTCAGGCAGCCGCACCATGACCTGGAATTCGCTCTTGTTGTCGAACGGCAGCATCTTGACCGTGACGAGCTTCAGCGGCACGAGGGCGATCGCGCCGAGCAACAGGACAGTGACGGCGGCAAAGAAAATCGCGCGCATGCGGCCACTGGAGATGAGCGGTCCCATCACGCGGCGATAGACACGTGTGAAGGGGTCCTCTGCGGAGTGGGAATGTGTGTCCGACGGCTTGAGAATCCGCAGCGCCGCCCACGGCGTGACAACGAACGCGACGACCAGCGAGAACGCCATCGCGGCGGATGCGCCGACAGGAATCGGCCGCATGTATGGACCCATCAGACCGCCGACGAACGCCATCGGCAGGATCGCGGCGACGACCGCCAGCGTGGCAAGGATGGTCGGATTGCCAACCTCGTCCACCGCGCGCAATGCGATGGCCGCGAATGTGCCGCGTTTCGGGTCCCCGAGCCGGGCGTGGCGGACGATGTTTTCCACGACCACGATCGCGTCGTCCACGAGGATGCCGATCGAGAAGATCAGCGCGAAAAGGGTGATCCGGTTCAGCGTGTATCCGTAAAGGAAGAACATGAACAGCGTGAGGGCGAGCGTCACGGGAATGGCGATGAGTACGACCGCCGCCTCGCGACGCCCCAGCGTCAGCCAGATCAGCGCAGACACCGACAGCACCGCGAGCAGCATGTGCCACAAGAGTTCGTTGCTCTTGTCCGCGGCCGTCTCGCCGTAGTCACGCGTGACGGTCAGGTGCACATCGGCAGGCACGAGCGTGCCCTTCAATGAATCCAGTTTCTGCAGGACGTGATGAGCCACGTCGATGGCATTAGTGCCCTTGCGCTTCGCGACGGCAATCGTGACCGCCGGATGCGCGCCATCCTCGCGCGCGCGGAACGAGACGTACGACGCCGGTTCCGCGTCGCCGTCGCTAATCTGCGCGACGTCTCCTACGAAGACAGGGCGGCGGCCGTCGGAGGTGACAACGACTTGTCGTACGTCCTCGAGCGTTCGCAGGCGCGTGCCCGCCTCGACGTTCATTTCACGTCCGGTCGTCACGGGCCCCTGTGCGGTCCCGCGGACATTGGTCTGCGCGATCGCACGCTGAACCATCAGCGGATCGAGGTCGTAGGCCGCCAGGCGCGAGGGGTCCACCTCTACGCGCACCTGGCGAGTCCGTCCGCCGATCAGCGTCACCGCGGAAACGTCGGTCACTTCGGCGATCGCGTCGCGCAGGTGAGCGGCGACGAGGCGCAGCTGGTCGTCCGCGTAACGTGGCGACCACAGCGTGACGGCGAGAATCGGCACGTCATCGATGGAGCGCGGTTTGACGATTGGGCCGATGACACCAGGAGGAATCCGGTCTGCGTTCGCGGCGAGCTTCTGATTCAGGCGGACGAGCGCCCCTTCCTCCGCTTCGCCCACCTTGAACCGGACGACCACCATCGACTGACCGGGGCTGGAAGTGGAATAGAGATACTCGACGCCGGGAATCTCCCACAGCAGTTGCTCCATCGGCCGCGTCACGCGCTGTTCGACATCGGCAGGCGTCGCGCCCGGCATCTGGACGAAGACGTCCACCATGGGGACGATGATCTGCGGCTCTTCTTCGCGCGGCAGAGCGATCACTGCGAGCGCGCCCAGGGCGATCGAGGCGACGATGAACAGAGGTGTCAGCTTGGATTGGATGAACGCGGCGGCCAGCCGGCCGGCAGCTCCGTAGACGTTTCTCATCGTGTCCCCGCGCTCACGCGGCGTCCGTCGGCGAGGCCGGGGGGAGGTCCGACGATGACCGTTTCTCCTTCCGCTAGCCCCGCCAGGATTTCGCTGCCGTTCACGTTGACAAGCCGTAGCCGCGCGATACCGTTGTCGAGCACGAAGACGGAGGTTATCTGCCCCTGGCGGACCAGCGCGCGATCGGGAAGGCGCAGCGCGCGCCGGCTGCCGAGCGTGAAGCGCGCGCGGCCGAACGTTCCGGATCGCGCGCCGGAGGAGTCCGGAAGGGAGATTTTCACGAGGAACGCGCGTGCGTCGGCATCCACGGCCCGCGCCACTTCGGACACGGTGCCGTTGACAGTCCTCGTGATTCCATCCGGCCCATCGAGTGAGACGGGAACGGCGTCGCCGCGAGCAATGGCCGCGATGCGCGAACCATCGACGCGAACGTCGAGCCGGAAGGCCCGTGTGTCTTCGAGCCGCAGCAGCGGCGTGCCGGGCGCGGCCATGTTGCCGGCTTCGACCATCTTCTCGGTGACGACCCCGGCGAACGGTGCGGTGATCGTGGTGAAGGCCGCCGTCGCTCCCGCCGCCTCGCTGGCGCCGCGAGCGCTGTCTACCTGCGATGAAGCGGCGCGGGCGTGCGCGGCCGCGGCCGCCGCGCGGCCTTCGGCGCCCCGCAGCGCCGCCGTTGCGTCGTCGAGCTCCTGCGCTGTCGCGGAGCGGCGCGCGTGCAGCCCGGTGATGCGTTCGTAGGTAGCACGTGCGAGCACGAGCGCCGCATCCGCCGATTGCTGATCGGATGCGGATGCAAGCGCGGCCTGCTCGGCCGCGGTCGCCGCCGCCCGCGCGCTGCGCGCCTGCGCCGATAGGGGCGAAGCGTCGAGAACGATCAGTGTCGCGCCGGCCTGTACGCGATCGCCTGGCGCGACGCGCACCTCGCGCACAGGTGCGAGGATGCGCGCCGTCACCATGGCAGTCGTGCGCGCCTGCACGATGCCGCCGGCTTCGAACGTGTTCGAAAAATCGGCCATGACGACGCGCGCCGTCGATACGCCGATGGCTGGTTCACCAGCCGCTGGCGTCTGTGCCCGGCCCGAACAGGCAGCCACGAGAAGACCGAGAGCTACCGCCGACGATTTCATGTTCGTCATTGCCGTCCCAATGCGCGCTCGAGCGCCGCTGTCGCAATCAGCACACCGATCTCCGCGGCCGTCTGCTGCGCCTCTGCCTGCACGACCGACTCGGTAGCGCGGAGCAATGACGCCACGTCAGTCAGACCGCCGTCGTAGCGGTCGCGGATGATGCGCCGGCTCTCGCGGGCCTGGGCCTCGGCGGCCCGGCCGACGGTTTCACTTGCACGCGCCGCCTCGAGCCGCGCGACGGCGGCGTACACGTCAAATCGCGCCGCGGCTTCCGCTTTTCGCCGCTCCTGCGATCGCCGCGACAAGAGTTCGCGCGCCTCGGCGAGCCGCGCCTTGTCCGCGAAGCCGCGAAACAAGTTGAGCCGTGCGACCGCGCCGACGACCCAGCTGGACGAACGCGTCGCCCAGGTACCACCGTTGAATTCCCATCCGCCCTGCGCAGACACCTGCGGAAGAAAAGCCGCCTTCGCGGCATCGACGCCCGCGGTGCCCAGCCGTTCCTCGAGTGCGGCGATCTTCACAGCAGGCCGATGTTCCAGGGCCTCGGCCTCGAGCGCGGAGATGTTGCCGGTGTCGATCGCAGCCGCCGTGGTCGCACGGTCCAGCCCGAACCTGGCATCCAGAGGTTCGGCCATCAGCTGATTGAGCTGCGCCCGTGCAGTCCGCTCTTCGGCGGCCGACTGGATCTCCTGCTCGCGCGCGCGCGCCAGGTAGACGTCGAGCTGCAGAACATCGGCGTCCGTGACGAGGCCGGCATCGCGTCGGTTGCCGGCGCGCTCTCGATCGGCGCGCGCCGCTTCCACTGCCGCGGATGCAGATTCCCGTGCGGCGGCAGCGGCGAGCACGCTCCCGTACGCGGCCGTCACGTTGGAGGCGAGATCCTGGGCGACGAGCGACCGGTGGGCGACCGAAACATCGTGGGCAAGCCGTGCGGCGGACACGCCGGAACGCGCGGTGCTGTCGAGAATGGGTTGCTCGGCGACAACCGCCGTACGGAAGTTGTCCATGGCGGACGGCCGATTCAGCGACGGCAGCGCAAAGTCGCCCGACGTGAATCGGCGTTGGGAGAGGAGCGAGCTGAAAACGAACACCGGCTGATTGCCGCGCTGCCAGGATTCCGTCAGATCGACCTTTGGCATGAAGGCGGCACGCGCCTGCGTGAGCCGTTGCGAGGCCTCCCGCTCGGCGGCGGCGGTGCTTCCTGCATCAGGGTTCTGCGCCCGGGCGCGCGCGATCGCCTCGCGCAGTGTCAGTGGCGGCTGCGTGAATGCCGGGACGCAGCTCACGAGCACGAGGACAAGCCCGATTGAGAAGAGTCGTATCATCTCTTTTGACGAGATTCATGAAATCGAAAAAGGTGACAGGACGGGCGTTGAGCCACGAGCAGTGCGCGGATCTCGTGAGGTCCGCGGCGTCCGGTGATGCTGCGTCGCTCGAGCGGCTCCTGAAGAGGGCCCAGGAAGTCGCCGGCCGTTTCAGCAGATCGGTCTGCGGGCACGCCGGTGATGCAGAAGACGCGGTGCAGGAAGCGCTGATCAGGACGTACCGCAACGTGGGACGGATCCGCGACCCCGAGGCTTTCCGGCCGTGGCTCTACAGGACCGTGCGGAACGCATGCCTTGTCGGCCGCCGCAAGCGGTCCGGCGAACCCGCGCGGATTTCGACGCTCGACGACACGTTGCCAGGATTCTCCCGGACTCCCGAGCAGCTCGCGGACGCCGCCGCGTTGCGCCGGCAGCTGCGACGCGCGCTTCGGGCGCTGCCCGGCCCCTACAGGGAAGTCGTATTCCTGCGCGAGTTGGAAGGGCTGTCGACGCAAGAGGTGGCCCGCGTGACAGGCATCTCGGAGGACAACGTGAAGACCAGGCTTCGCCGCGCGCGCGGCCAGCTCCGCCAAATCCTGGGCGGAAATCCACCGCACCCCTCCGCGCACTAGTTCCCAGCCCATGCTGCCGGAAATCCGGCAGCATCTTCGAAGCCCGCGCCATTGCCGGAGTTTTCACGCGCAACCGGGGCGCTCGTCCCGTGGCACTCGCCTTGCCATCTGCATCGGCAAAGCCGTGCGCATCTTCCACCTGTACAGCGACGCGCGTATTGAGGACTCCCCGCTCCAGGGGAGACGCATCCGCATCCAGGGGACCGTGCAGGGCGTCGGCTTCCGCCCCTGGGTCTACCGCGTCGCGCAGGCCTCCGCCGTTCGAGGACGCGTGCGCAACGACGACGCGGGCGTCACCATCGAGGCGTTCGGATCCCAGCGCGCTCTCGACACCTTCGTCGATCGGCTCGAGCACGACTCCGCGCGCCCCGCGGCGGCAACGGTGGAACACATGGATGCCGAGCCGATGGCCTACGAATCAGCGGGAGAGTTCTCGATCGTGCCGAGCGCGGCTGCCGACGGACCGCGCGTCTCGATTCCTCCCGATCTCGCCACGTGCCCTGAATGCCTTGCCGAGATCCACGATCCGTCCAATCGCCGCCACGGCTACCCGTTCACCAACTGCACCAACTGCGGGCCGCGTTTCACGATCGTGCGCTCCACGCCTTACGACCGGCCGGGGACGACGATGGCGGCGTTTGTGATGTGCCCGGCTTGCCAGGGGGAATACGACGCGGTGGACGACCGGCGGTTCCACGCGCAACCCAATGCCTGTTCCGTGTGCGGACCGCAACTTGACGTCCGCACCGCCGACGGACGCCCGTTGCGCACGGCGGACGCGATCGCCGACGTAGGCCGCGCGCTGCGCGACGGGCGGATCGTCGCGATCAAAGGCATCGGCGGATTCCAGCTCGCCTGCGATGCGACATCGGATGTCGTCGTCCAGCGCCTGCGCGATCGGAAAAGGCGCGACGAGAAGCCGTTTGCGGTAATGGTCCGCGGCCTCGCGGACGCGTCAAAGATCGCGGACCTCGCGCCCGAGGAAGCGCGGCTCCTGATGTCGGTCGAGCGTCCAATCGTCCTGGCGCGGCGCCGCGCAGAGTCGGGCCTGGCGCCGTCGATCGCACCAGGAAATCCACTGGTCGGAGTACTGACCGCGAACTCGCCGTTGCATGACCTGCTGCTTGCCGCGGCCGGCGTGCCGCTGGTCATGACGTCCGGCAACCTCGCTGAAGAACCCATCGTGACCGAGAACAACGACGCGCTCATCCGCCTGCGCGGCGTGGCTGACCTTTTCGTGCTGCACGATCGCGACATCGTCACGAGATGCGATGACTCCGTGGCGCGCGTGATTGCAGGACGGCCGGTGGTGCTGCGTCGCGCGCGCGGATACGTTCCGCGCGCGATCGCCGTCTCGAGGCCGTTCGACGCGCCGGTGCTGGCGTGCGGGGCGCAGCTGAAGAACACGTTCTGCATCGGCCGCGGCCGTGAGGCGGTGCTTGGACCGCACATCGGCGATCTCGACAGCGCAACCGTCTATCGCGACTACCAGGCCTCGATCGAGCGCATGTCGCAGTTCCTCGAGGTGGACCCGGAAATCGTCGCCCACGATCTGCATCCCGACTACCTCTCGACTCGCTACGCGCACGGCCGCGGCGCGCCGGTGACCATCGGCGTGCAGCATCACCACGCGCACGTCGCGAGCGTGATGGCGGAACACGGTCTCGAAGGCGCGGTGATCGGCCTCGCGTATGACGGCACCGGTTATGGCACCGACGGTACGTCGTGGGGCAGCGAGCTGTTGATCGCCGGGTATGCGGAATTCACGCGCATTGCGACGTTTCGTCCGCTCCCACTGCCTGGCGGTGACGCAGCCATCCGACAGCCGTGGCGGACAGCGCTCGCGCTCGTCGACGATGCGTTCAAAGGAGAGGCGCCGCTCGAAGGCTTTCCGGTCTTCCGGCAGATCCCCGTGACCGATCTCGACGTCGTCGGGCGCATGTTGCGGCGCGGATTCAACGCGCCTCCCGCGCACGGCCTCGGGCGTTACTTCGACGCATTCGCCGCGCTGCTGCTCGATCGCCCGCACGCGGCCTATGAAGGGCAGCTCGCGCTCGAGCTCAATATGGCGGCGGATCCCGCGGAAAACGGACGCTACCAGTACGAGCTCGATCAGCGCTTCGGCCCATGGCATGTGGATCTGCGCGCGACGGTGCGCGACGCCGTGTTCGAATTCTTCGGCGGCGAGCCCGTCTCGCGGATTGCCGCCCGGCTGCACAACACCTTTGCCGCGGTCAGCATCGACCTGGTACGCGCAGCCGCGCGGGGCAGCGGGCGATTACCCGTCGTGCTGTCCGGTGGTTGCTTCCAGAACGCGCGCCTTGCGGAGTCTATTTCGCGTGGACTCACGCCGGAGTTCCGCGTCTACCTTCACGAACGGGTGCCACCAGGCGATGGCGGCATCGCACTCGGCCAGGCAGTTGTCGCCGCCGCAAAAGCAAGGAGTCTCTGATGTGCCTTGGCGTGCCGGGGCGCGTCGTCCGGGTCGAGGGGAGCAGCGCGCTCGTCGATTTCTTCGGCGTGTGCCGGCGCGTGCGGCTCGAGCTCGTCGACGAGCCCGTCGCGCCGGGGGACTACATCCTCAACCACGTCGGATATGCGATCCGGCGAATCCCGGAAGCGGACATTGAAGGCACGCTCGCGATGTACGAGCAGCTGCTGCATGAGGCGGAAGGGGACCTCATGGCCGCGGACGTCCAGGGGGAGCTGAAGGGAACGCGTGAATGAGCGACCAGGGGCTCGCCGAGCTGAAGTTCCGCGATACGCATCGGGCTTCGGCGCTCGCGGCCGCGCTGTCGCGCACCGTGAGTGAGGTCGGCCGCGCCCCCGTCGCCGTGATGCACGTGTGCGGCAGTCACGAGCAGGCGATCGCGCGTTTCGGCCTGCGGACTCGTTTTCCGAAAGATCTGCACGTGATCATGGGGCCCGGCTGTCCCGTCTGCATCACCGATCAGCCCGAAGTCGACGAGGCCGTCGCGCTGGCACGGCAGGGAGTCCGGATCGTGACGTACGGGGACATGGTTCGCGTGCCCGGGTCCGCCGCCTCGCTCGCCGACGCGCAGTCGGAAGGCGCGCGGGTCGAAGTGGTTTACAGCATCGACCAGGCAATCGCGCTGGCCAAGACATCGGACGAGCCCCTCGTGTTTTTCGCGACGGGATTCGAGACGACGGCCGTGGCGACTGCTGCGGCGATAGTCGCCGGTCTGCCCGCGAACTTTTTCGTGCTGTCGGCGCACAAGTACATCCCGCCGGTCATGGAGATCGTGGCCGAGATGCCCGATTCGAAAATCGAGGGCTTCGTGGCAGCGGGGCATGCGGCGACGATCACCGGCTGGGGCATCTTCGAAGCGTTCGTCGCACGTCACCACGTGCCCGTCGTCGTTGCCGGCTTTGAACCGCTCGACATTCTCGCCGCGCTCGTGCGGCTCGTGGAACTGATTCGCGATCGCAAGTGGACGGTGGAGAACATGTTTCCACGCTGCGTGACGCGTGAGGGCAACCTCGTCGCGCAGCGCCAGCTCTGGCAGGTGTTCTCGCCGATGGGGGGCCGCTGGCGCGGCATCGCGCACGTGCCGAACGGCAACTTGCGTCTGCGTGACGAATGGGCCCATCTGGATGCGCGCCGTGTGTTCGAGATCGATCTTCAGAAACTATGGGACGACGCGCCTTCACTGCTGGCGCAGCAGTGCGTCTGCGGCGACATCATGTCGGGCCTGAAGAATCCTGGGGATTGTGCGCTTTTCGGTGCCGAGTGCCAGCCGGATAATCCCGTCGGCGCGTGCATGGTGAGCAGCGAAGGGACGTGCCGCATCTGGCACGAATACGGAAGTCAGCGTGCATCATGACTGTCGCAACGCTGCAGAAAGTCGCGATGAAGCATGGCGCGGGCGGACGGTCGATGCGCCGGCTGATCGAGAAGGTGTTTCTCGAGGGGACAACGGGAATCGCAGCGGCCATGGACGACGGCGCGGTGATCCCGATCGGCGATCGCTTCCTCATCTTCACCACGGACTCGCACGTGATTCATCCGCTCGTGTTCCCCGGCGGAGATATCGGACGGCTCGCGATTGCGGGCACGGTGAACGATCTCGCGATGATGGGGGCTACGGAGCCGCTCGGCCTGACGTGCGGCGTCATCCTGGAAGAAGGCTTTCCCGTCGAGGAGCTCGTCCGGGTTCAGGCATCGATGCGTACGGCTTGCGGGGAAGCCGGGACGTCCGTCGTTGCAGGAGACACGAAAGTGATGCGCCGCGGCGAGATCGACGGGCTCGTCATCAATACGAGCGGCGTCGGAATCGCAGCCCGCGTCATCCGCGATCGCGGATTACGGCCCGGCGACGACATCATCGTCACTGGGACCATCGGCGATCACGGCATGGCGGTCATGGCGGTGCGTCATGACTTCAATTTCGGCGAGCCGCTGTGCTCCGATGTGGCGCCGCTCAACGGAATGATCCGAGCCGCGCTGGCGGCGACGCCCGATGGCATTTCCGCGATGAAGGATCCAACCCGCGGCGGCGTGGCCAGTGCGCTGCACGAGATGGCCGGGAAGTCGCGCGTCGGCATCGTGCTCGATGAAGCGGCGGTTCCCGTCCGGGCCACTGTCCGCGCGGCGGCAGATCTCCTCGGCATCGATCCGCTGTTGATAGCGAACGAAGGAAAGGCGCTCCTCGGTGTACGTCCGGATGCCGTCGACGCCGTGCTCGCGGCGCTGCGCGCGCATCCCTACGGGGGCGAGGCAGCGGTCATTGGACGATGCGTGGAGGATTCCCCCGGAACGATCGTGCTCGAGACGGGATTCGGACGGCGTCTCCTCTCCGAACCTGACGGCGAGCTGCTGCCGCGGATCTGCTGAGGATGGAGACGACCATGCAGCATGTCCGCATCGCGTATGAAGGAGCGGTCGGCATCATCACGCTCGATCGCGCCGCGCGGTTCAACTCGCTTGACGTAAACACTGCGCGCGACCTGCGCCGTGCGGGCCTCCAGATGGCAAGGGACGAGAAGGTCCGCGCGGTCATCCTGCGCGGCTCCGGCAGCGCGTTCTGCAGCGGCGCCGACCTCAAATACATCGCGTCCGGCGGCGAGCACGACGATCTCGCGTATCTCACCGCCGCGCGAGAGATTCCCGACGGATACGGAGAGCGGTTCAAGCAGATCCTCGAGTATCTCCACAGCACGATCTCGGAAATCCGCCGCGCGCCGAAGCCGTTTCTCGCGGCGGTGGACGGCATCGCGGCCGCCGGAGGCTTCGGACTGGCGATGTCCTGCGATCTTGTATTTGCGTCCCCTCGCGCGACGTTCGAATGGGCGTACGGCAAAACGGGACTCACGGGGGCGGAGAGTTCCACGTTTCTCCTGCCGCGACTCGTCGGGTTGCGCCGGTCGATGGAGCTGATGCTGCTCAATCCGCGGATGACTGCGGAGGAAGCCGTCAAGATGGGGCTCGCCACGCGCGTGCTTGTGCAGGAAGGCTTCGACACGCAGGTGCTGTCGATCGCGCAGAAGATCGCCGAAGGAGCGACGCGCGCATTCGGCGTCGCGAAGGCGCTGATCAATCAGGCTGCCGGTGTCGATCGCCTTGACTTCCATCTCGACCAGGAACTGCAGCACCTGGTTCGCAGCGCGAACAGCGACGAGTTCAAGGAAGGCCTGCTGGCGTTCTTCGAGAAGCGGGCAGCGGCGTTCCATGCATGAGTACTCGATCGTGCAGTCGTTGTACGACGCCGTGATGGTGAATGCCGGCGGCCGTGGCGCAGGCACCGTGCAGGAGGTGCGCGTGCGCATCGGGGAACTCTCGGGTGTGGACGTCGGGCTGCTCGATACCGCGTGGCGCACGTTCCGCGTTCGCACTCCCTGCGAGGCGGCGGACATGTTCGTCGAAGTCGTGCCTGCGAGCTGGGAATGTCCGGCGTGCCGGTGCGCCGCGCCTCGAACCGGGATCCGGCGATGCCGCACGTGCGGCGGACCGCTGCATCTCGCGCAAGGGGACGAAATTCTGCTGGACCAGATCGTTATGGAGGTGCCGTGATGTGTGACTCCTGCGGATGCGGCGACACGCAGCTGGTGCCTCTCGAGGTACAGCAGCGAATCCTGTCGGACAACGACCGGACGGCCGCGCACAACCGGCATCATTTTTCGGAGCGTGCCCTGCTTGCGATCAACGTCATGGGATCGCCGGGAGCGGGGAAGACCGCGATTCTCGAGGCAACGGCGACGGCCCTCGAAGGACGCCGTCTGATCGGCGCGCTCGCCGGCGACCTGGCGACCGAGAATGACGCGAATCGGCTGAAGGCCGCGGGAATTCGCGCGACGTCGATTACCACCGGCTCGGCGTGCCATCTCGATGCGGGCATGGTGCACCACGCGCTGCATCACGGTCCATGGAGCGACCTCGACTACCTGTTCATCGAGAACGTCGGAAATCTCGTGTGCCCCGCGGTCTACGATCTCGGGCAAGCGGCCAACGTGGTTGTGCTCGCCGTCACCGAAGGGGAAGACAAGCCGCTGAAGTACCCCGTGATGTTTCGCAAGGCGGATCTCGTGCTGATTTCGAAGGTGGATCTGTTGCCGCACCTGCCCGACATCAGCATCGATCGCATCGTCGCCTCGCTGCAGCAGGTGATGCCCGAACCGGATTACATCGCGGTGTCGGCCCGCACGGGCCAGGGGATCACGCAGTGGGTGCGCTGGCTGAACGAGCAGGAGGCACGCGTGGCGCCGGCGCACTACAACGACACAACCGGCCGTGCGCATGTCTGATCACCTGGTGGGTGTCCTGGCGCTCGCCGCGATCGGCGTCGGATCGCTGCATACGATCGCGCCCGACCACTGGGTGCCGTTTGCGGCGCTCGCACGAGCGCAGGGCTGGTCGCGCGGGCGCACCGCGCGCATCACGGCGCTCTGCGGCTTCGGCCACGTGACGGCATCGGTGCTGCTCGGCGTGCTGGCGCTGGTGTTCGGTCTCGAGGTGCTGCGCATGGTCGGCCAGCGCATGGAAGCCGTCGCGGGCATCCTGCTGATCGGCTTTGGCCTCGTCTACGCGATCCATGGCCTGCGTCACGCCCGCGCGCATTTTCACGGTCATTCCCACGCGCACTACGACCACGTCCACGACCCGGATCGCATGACTCCGTGGGCCCTCTTCCTCCTGTTCTCTGCGGATCCGTGCGTGGCGGTGATGCCGATCCTCTTTGCCGCGGCGCCGCTCGGCGCCTGGCGCACCGGCCTGGTGGTCGGCGCCTACGAGGCCGCCACGATTGCCACGATGGTCCTGCTCGTATTGCCGGCGGCCTCCGCCGCGCGGCGCATCGGCGCACGCTGGACCCGCTGGACGCCGACGCACTACGGCGATGTCGCGGCAGGCGCGCTGATCGCGTCTGTTGGTGTGCTCGTGACCGCGCTGGGCTGGTAGCGCAGGCTGCCGGGAATCCGGCAGCGTACGCGGGATCGCCCATTTTCCGCGCGGCACTGCCCTTGCGAAGCGCTCCCACATGCGCAAGCGAGCGCCGGAGGGGACCGCCGCGAAGCGGCGGCGCGAGCGCGCAGCGAGGTGGGAAACGTTAAAGGGGCCCCACCGAGCGGAGTCAAAACCGAGCGCTTGAGTCACAACAATGAACGCCTGCGAGCTGGAGATCGACTTGATGTGCCGCGGGCTCCGCGTCCCGCCACACGTGTCGCTGGAAGGCGCGCGCGGCGTCTCGCGGACCCGTGCCGGCCTGGGATCGGGTCTGGAGCTCGTGATTCCAGCGAACTCGTGGCTCAAACGTCGCATCTGGATGAACGCCCCGGTCGTCGAAGAGTTCGCGGCGCGATCGCCCTACGCACTCGAGGGCAGCCCCGGCGCGGGCTACACGATTGTCGACAGCCGCCACGCTATCCAGTATCCGGTCGAGCTGCCGCAGGAGCCGTCGTGGTACCGCCGACAGACCTCGCGTGACATTCCGATGTCGCGCATCGGCGTGCTCCAGGGCACCTACCTCGGGATCTACATCAACCCGGTGTGCGCGTTCTGGAACTACAACCCGCCGTTGAACTGCCGCTTCTGCACGACAGGCACGAACGTCGGCTGCCAGGAGGCGGCGACCAAGACGGTCGATGACGTGGTCGAGACATGCCACGCCGCGGTGGAGGGTTCGGACGTGACCTTCGTCCACTTCAACGGCGGCTTCCAGGGCACACGCGGACTTCGCGCGGCGGAACCGTTCGTAAAGGCGGTCAAGGAGAACGTCGGCGCGCTCGTCGGCGTGCAGCTCACACCCGAGAAGGATTTCACGGCGTACGATCGTCTGATCGATCTCGGCGTCGATCACTTCTCGTTCTGCTTCGAGCTGTTCGATCCCGAGTGGTTCGCGCGCATCTGTCCAGGGAAAGCGCGCGTGCTCGGACAGCAACTCTTCCTCGATGCGATGGATTACTGCGCCTCGAAGATGCCGCGGGGCGCCGTCTCGGGAGAGATCATCGCCGGCATCGAGCCCGTCGAGAACACGCTCGCCGCCATCGAGCGCATCACCTCCGTCGGCGCGTTCCCGACGGTGTGCGTCTTCCGACCAACAGTCGGCTCCGACATGGAGGACTGGCCGCCGCCAGATTTCGACGAGATGCGGCGCGTCCTCGCCGGCGTCTACGACGCCTGCCGCCGTCACCGCGTGCCGATCGGCCTCGCGCCGAATATCGAGGTCAGTCTCGTCGTGAACCCAGACGACGCGGCGCTGCTGGCGCCGATGACCGCGCGGACGCTCGCATATGAAGTATGGCGTCGCGCGCTGCGGATCGCGGCGCGTCCCGTGTTCGCCCGGCGCATGCGCGCGCGCCGGACACCGACCGTCTGACTGGATCCGGAGGCCATCATGGTAGATCGTGAAAAAGTGCTGGCCGTGCTCACCCGCCGCTTTCCGGGCTCGTTGCCGGAGCAGTTCGCCGCGGCCGCCAACGCCATCGTCGGCCTGGACGAGGAGTGGGAGGACGTGACCGACCGTCAGGACGAGTTCGGTTACAACTATTCGCCGCAGTGTTCCGACATCTGCTACCTGGCGCAGCAGGTCGAACGGGGCGACCAGTTCCGCGTCTTCCGACGCCGGAAACCCGTCACCCGGCGATAATGCGCAGGAAAAGAGGCGCTTTTTCGCCGTGGCACCCGCCTTGCGACCCGGGCTCGCATGAGTCCAGTCGGCAAGGCCCTGCGCGATCGCTTCGAAACCGTGTGCCGGAGCGAGCTCCAGCGGCTCCGCAAGAAAACAGCCTCGTTGACCGAAGCGGAGCGGGCGCAAGTCGATGCGCTCGCGCTGGAGGTGACGCGCAGTCTCGCCGTCACGCTGGATGCGGCAGTCGCCGCGCCCGGCCGTTCGGGCATCGCACCGGTCGTGATGCGGCTGTTCGCCGTCATGCCCGCCACTCAGGAGGAGAGCCAATGAAACGTGTGTTGATCGGGATCGTGGGCGCGTTCGTGCTCGGGGCGTTCGCTTCGGCGGCGTCCGCGCAGGACGCGAAGGTGGCGAAAGGCGCGCAGCTCTTCGCGGACCAGAAATGCCAAATGTGTCACTCGGTCGCCGGCAAGGGAAACGCCAAGGGCATGCTCGATGACGTTGGAGCGAAGCTGACGCCCGCCGAAATCCGCCAGTGGATCGTGGAGCCGGTGAAGATGGCGGCAAAACAGAAGGCGGACCGCAAGCCGCCGATGCCGGCGAAGTACGCCGCGCTGCCGAAGGACGATGTCGACGCGCTCGTCGCGTATCTGTCTTCGCTCAAGAAAAAGTAGCAGGGAGGCGGCCGATGCGCCGCGTGACCACCGTTACCATCGCCCTCATCTGGGCGCTCGCACTGACGCTGTCGGCGCGGGCGCCGCAAGCCCCGCCGGCCGGCGGTGGCAAGGCTTCCAAATCTCCTCCCGCTGTGGCACCCGCCGTTCCCGCTCCAACCGCCGACGACTGTCTTGCCTGTCATGACGACGCGGCGCTGAAGCGCGAAAAAGCGGGCACGCCGGTGAATGTGAAGAAGGACACGTTCATGGCCTCGGTGCACGGGCCCCTCGCCTGCGTGGACTGCCACGCCGATCTCGCGCACGCGGAGCTGCCGCATCCGGAGAAACTCGCGAAGGTCGATTGCTCGTCCTGCCACGCCGACCAGGTCGCACTCTACAAGCAGAGCGCGCATGCCGCGGCGCGAGCGGGCGGCAGCAACGTCGCGGCGACGTGCGCCAGTTGTCACGGCATGCACGACATCCGCGGGAGCAAGGATCCCCAGTCGCGCACTTATCACCTGAATATCGCGGCGACGTGCGCGGGCTGCCACGGCAACAAGGATGTCATCGCGAAGGGGCACATCGCCGCGGGGGACGTCGCGTCGCCGTTTGCGGACAGCATCCACGGCAAGGCGCTCAGCCGGAGCGGGCTGATGGTCGCGCCGACGTGCAGCGACTGCCACGGCCCGCACGACATCCGGCGCAAGAGCGATCCGGCGAGCCGCGTCGCGATGGCCAACGTGCCCGCGACCTGCGGCAAGTGCCACGAAGGCATCGCGCGGCAGTTCAGCGGCGGCATTCATGCCGCGATGCTCGCGCGCGGCCGCGACGGCGCGCCGGCGTGCCAGTCGTGCCACACCGCGCACGCGATCCAGCACGCCGACAATCCGGAATGGCAGCTGACCGTGGTCAGCCAGTGCGGCACGTGCCACCAGGATAAGTTGAAGACGTATCGGGACACGTTCCACGGCCAGGTGACGAAGCTCGGATTTCGCGCGGTCGCGGCGTGCGCCGACTGCCACGGGAACCACAAGATTCTTCCCGCGAGCGATCCGTCATCGCCGATCGCGCGGAGGAATCTCGTCCAGACCTGCGGCAAGTGCCACGAGAATGCGAGCGCGAATTTCGTGAAATACGACCCGCATGCCGACAAGCACAATCGCGATCGCAACGCGCTGCTGTTCTACGCGTCGAAAGGCATGCAGGGGCTGCTGTTCGTCACGTTCGGGTTCTTCGGGCTGCACACGCTGTTGTGGCTGCTGCGCGCGCTGAAGGATCGCTCCGGACCCGCCATGGAGAAGCCGCATGCTTGACGTGCTGAAAGTCGAAGACGTGCAACCGGAAACGGCGGCGACGGTGCGCCACGTGCTCAGGTTCGGGCGCGTCGAGCGCACGTTGCACGCGTTCCTGATGTTCAGCTTCCTCGGGCTCGCGTCGACCGGCATGCCGCTGCTGTTCAGCGATGCGCCGTGGGCGCGCCGCATGGCGCGCCTGCTCGGCGGCTTCGCGTTCACCCATGCCCTGCATCGCGTCTTCGCGAGCCTGATGATCACGGTCTTTGTGATGCACGTGGCGCGTCTCATTCACCGCGTCGCCGTGAAGAAGGACTACTCGATCTTCTGGGGCCCGACCTCGCTCGTCCCGCAGCCGACGGACATCCAGGACATGTTCAGGCACATGCTCTGGTTCATCGGCGCCGGCAAGAAGCCCGCCTTCGATCGGTATGCCTACTGGGAGAAGTTCGACTACTGGGCGGTGTTCTGGGGGATGGCGATCATCGGCGGCTCTGGGCTGATGCTGTGGTTCCCCGAAACGTTCGCGCGCGTGCTCCCGGGCTGGGTGTTCAACATCGCCCTTCTGGTGCACGGCGAGGAGGCGCTGCTGGCCGTCGGCTTCATCTTCACCATCCACTTTTTCAACAGCCACCTGCGCCCCGGCAAGTTTCCGATGGACATGGTGATCTTCACCGGCCGCGTGTCGGAGCACGAGCTGAAGGAGGAACGCCCCGCGGAATACGCGCGCGTGGTCGCCACCCTGGTTGACGCCGGACCGGCCTCGCCCAGGACATGGCTGATCGGCCGCCTCGTGGGCACGGCCGCGGTAGGAATCGGTCTGACCCTTGTCGCCCTCATCATCTACGCGGTAGCCTCTCAGGGATGAAACGACATCCCGTGTCCGTCCTCGGCGTGGCGATCGTCACGCTCAGCGCCCTCGTGTTCGTCTTCGTGTTCCTGCTCGACTGGTTCGGGCTGCACACGAATCCGTACCTCGGGATCGTCTTCTTCCTGATCCTGCCGGCGTTCTTCGTCCTCGGCCTGGTGATGATTCCGCTGGGGATGTACCTGGATCGGCGCCGCCATGCGAAGGGGCTGGAACCGCGTCGTTTTCCGCAGATCGATCTCAACAACCCGCGGCACCGCCGGACGGTGCTCGCGGTCGTCTCGCTGACGCTTGTGAACCTGCTGATCGTGTCGCTGGCTGCATATCGCGGCATCGACTTCATGGACTCCCCGCAATTCTGCGGCCAGGTATGTCACACGGTCATGGAGCCGGAGTTCACGGCGTATCAGGAGGGGCCGCACTCGCGGATCCGGTGCGTCGATTGCCACATCGGCCCCGGAGCGCCGTGGTTCGTGAAGTCGAAGCTCGATGGCTCCCGCCAGGTGCTGTCGGTGATGCGGCACACGTACTCGAAGCCGATTGCGACGCCGGTCCGGACGCTGCGGCCGGCACGCGACACGTGCGAGCAGTGCCACTGGCCTGAGAAGTTCCACGGCGACAAGGTTGAAATCATCCGCGACTACGCCAACGACGAGAAGAGCACCGAGTCGGTCACTCGGTTGATGGTCCACGTCGGCGGCGGCAGCGAGCGCATGGGCGTCGCGACGGGGATCCACTGGCACATGAACGTCGCGAACGTGATCGAATATGTCGCGACGGATGCGAAGCGGCAGGTGATTCCGTACGTGCGGCTGAAGGACCGGCAGGGGAACGTGCGCGAGTTCCGCGCGACAGGTGTCACCGACGATCAGATCGCGAAGGGGGAGCGGCGAAGGATGGACTGCATGGACTGCCACAACCGTCCGAGCCATCCGCTGTCACCGTCACCGGAGCGCGCCGTAGACGGCGCGCTCGCGCGCGGCGAGATCTCGCGCGAGCTACCATTCGCGCGCCGCGAAGCCGTCCAGACGTTAAAGGCGTCCTATCCCGATCGCGCGACAGCCGAACAACAGATCGCCCAGCGCCTGCGCGCCTTCTACGGCCAGAACTACGCGTCGTTAGTGCCGGCGCACGGCGCGGAGATCGATCAGCTCGTCCGCGCCGCGCAGCGCCTCTACGGCCGCAACGTGTTTCCGGCGATGAATGTCACGTGGGGCACGCACGAAAACAACCTGGGGCACACCGACGCCCCCGGCTGCTTCCGCTGCCACGACGATCAGCACAAGACCGCCGACGGCCGCGTCATCAAGCAGGACTGCGATCTCTGTCACGACATCCAGTAGCGGCCGCTTGTCACGTTCACGCAGAGGCACAGAGTTCCAGAGGACGCACAGAGCCGGATTAGTTTTCTGATCTGAGTTGTTGCTCTGTGTGTCCTTTGAGGTCTCCGTGTCTCTGCGGCTAACGTCTCCGTGTCCTCAATGTTCGGAGACGTAGATGGCGTTTTCCACGCGCTTCACGCCGCGTAGGAACTTGACCGCCGTTTCCGCCGCGGCGCGCTGGTGCATCCACGTCACGACCCCCTCGAGCGTCACGTAGCCGTCGCTGACGACGGCCTGGACGGATTGGGGGACGGCGACGTTGTTGCGCAGCCGGTGGGCGGCCTCGCGTGCGATGTCCGTGTCGGTCCGCTCGTTGCGCCTGCGGACGCGGAGAGCGTTGGCGACACTGCGAACGCCTTCGACGCGCTTCGCGGCGCGCTCGGCGGCGATCTTGAATCCTTCGGTTTCGACCGTTCCGGTCAGCGTGATCACGCCGTCTTCCGCTGCGACGCCAATCTCCCAGGCATGAATCGCGGGATCGGCATCGATCTCTTGCAGCACGGCATCGCGCAGCGTCTCCGACCCGCCGCGCGCCACTGCGTATAGCATTGTCCGTCTCCTTGTTTGGAGACTCATCTGGCAAACGCCCTGCCACGTCGGCAATCGCCGGGAATCCGGCTTGTGCTACGGTGCCCCCGCGCATGGACACGCCCGATTCATTGCCGCTCATTCTGGCGTCCGCGTCCCCGCGCCGCTCGGAACTGTTGACCAGCGCGGGTTTCCGGTTTTCTGTGGAGGCCGCCGACGTGGACGAATCCCCACTCGATGGGGAAAATCCCGAGGCCTACGTGCTCCGCGTCGCCCGCGATAAGGCCCGCGTCGTGGCCGCCCGGTGCCGGAAATCCGGCGAAATCGTGCTCGCCGCGGACACCACCGTCGCGCTCGACGGGGAAATTCTCGCGAAGCCAGAGAACGATTTGGACGCGATCCGAATGCTCAAGCTGCTTTCCGGGCGGGTCCACGACGTGTTCACGGGGGTGGTCGTGCTGGCCGGCGATCGGGAGGCTGCGGAGGTCGTGCCGACGCGGGTACGCCTCTTGCCCATCAACATGGACGAAATCCTTTGGTACGTGAGCAGCGGGGAGCCGATCGGGAAGGCTGGAGCGTATGGGATCCAGGGGCGCGCGGCGCGTTTCGTCGACTGGATCGAGGGGTCGTGGTCCAACGTGGTCGGGCTGCCCGTTTCCACCGTGTACCGGCTCCTGAAAGACCTGGGCGCGTAGTATCCTGAAGGCTGCAAACCCTTATGAAATCGAAAGCTATCAAGATCGCTCTTACCTGCGTGGTGCTGGCGGCAGCGCTCGGCGGGTTGATGTATACGACGCTCTCGGAAGGCACCGAGTACTACATCCACGTCGACGAGGTCCTGAAGGACCCCTCGTCGTGGGAAGGCAAGCGGCTCCAGCTTCACGGCTTCGTCGCGGACCTGAGACAGCGGCCCAACTCGCTCGACTACCGCTTCAGCGTGCAGTTCAACGGCAAGGTGATCACGGCGAATTACACCGGCGTCGTCCCCGACACGTTCAAGAACGAATCGGAAGTCGTGCTGAAGGGCAAGCTGCACGGCGAAGGCTTCTCGGTCGATCCGAACGGCGTGATGGCGAAGTGCCCGTCGAAATACAACCCGCAGACACCCGGCAAGGCAGGGAGCTAAATGCCCGCGCTCGGCTCATTCGTCCTGCTCGCCACGTTCGTCGTCGCGAGTTACGCGCTGGCGGCCTGCGTCGCCGGCGGGCGGCGCCGCTCGCGCGCGCTGATCGAAAGCGGCGTGGGCGCGTTCTACATGACGGCCGCGCTGATGACCGTCGCATCAGGGATCCTGGTTCACGCGTTCGTCACGGGCAACTACGCGATCAAGTACGTGCAGCGCTACTCGGACAGCGCCATGCCGCTGGCCTACAAGATCACCTCATACTGGGGCGGGCTCGATGGCTCGATCATGTTCTGGGTGTTTCTGCTGTCGATCTTCGGCACGATTGCGGTCTCCACCAACCGCGAACGCCATCGCGAGCTGATTCCCTGGGTCGTCGCCATCATTTCCGCGACGGAGATGTTCTTCATCTTCATCATGGTGGTGCACAACAACCCCTTCGACACGTTCGTCGCCGGCGGTCCCGCCGACGGCAAGGGGTTGAGCCCGCTGCTCCAGAACTTCTACATGGCGATCCATCCGCCGTCGCTGTACACGGGCTTCGTCGCGATGACAATCCCGTACGCGTTCGGCATGGCCGCGCTCATCACGGGGCACCTCGACGACGCGTGGCTCCGCGCCGTCCGCCGCTGGACGATGATCGGCTGGCTGTTCCTCACGTTCGGCCTCACGCTCGGCATGTTGTGGGCCTACGAAGAGCTCGGGTGGGGCGGCTTCTGGGGATGGGATCCCGTCGAGAACGCGGGCCTGCTTCCGTGGTTCACCGCCACCGCATTCCTGCACTCGGTGATGGTACAGGAGCGCCGCGGGATGCTGCGCGTGTGGAACGTCACGCTCGTCATCACGACGTTCTTCCTCACGATCTTCGGGACATTCATGACGCGTTCGGGCGTCGTGGCGTCGGTCCACGCCTTCGGCGAAGACCGCTGGCTGGCCAGCCTGTTCACTACGTTCATGATCCTCATCGTCACCTTCAGCTTCGGCTGGGTGATCTATCGCCTTCCGCTGCTCAAATCGCGGCACGAGCTGGATTCCTGGGCGTCGCGCGAGGCGGCGTTCCTCGCGAACAACTGGATCCTGCTGTTCTCGGCATTCTTCATTCTCTTCGCGACGATGTTCCCGACGCTCAGCGAGGCCGTTCGCGGCCAGCGGCTGACGGTCGGTCCGCCGTTCTTCAACACGTGGATGCGCCCGATCGGACTCGCGCTGCTCGTGCTGACGGGCATCGCGCCGCTGCTTGCGTGGCGCAAGTCAACGCTGTCGAATCTCGTGCACCAGTTCACGTGGCCCGTGGCCGCGACGATGGTGACCGGCGCCGCTGTCTATGCGCTCGGGATCAAGGTGTGGTCGTCGGGCATCTGCTTTGCCCTCTGCGCGTTCGTGGGCGCGACGATCCTCCAGGAATTCATCCGCGGCGCGCAGGTGCGGCAGGGGGCGTCCGGTGCAGACATCCTGACCGCCCTCATCGGCCTCGTCAGCCGCCAGCGCCGCCGCTACGGCGGCTACATCGTCCACGTCGGGATCACGTTGATGTTCCTCGGGTTCGCTGGCCAGGGCTACAAGCTCGAAGAGAACATGAAACTGAATCCCGGGCAGACCGGGAGCGTCGGCGGCTTCACGATTCGGCACGATTCGATCAGCGTCACGAGCGACGAACAGAAGCAGATGATTACGGGTCACGTCACGGTCACGCGCGGCGGCAAGATGATCGCGGAGATGACCCCCGCGCGCTGGTTCTTCGCCAAGCACGAAGATCAGCCGACCACCGAAGTCGCCATCCGGCGTGCGCCGGGTGAAGACGTCTACATCGTCCTGGCCGCCTACGAGATGGAAACGCAGAACGCGACCTACGCGGTCACGATCAATCCGCTCGTGAACTGGATCTGGTTCGGCTTCGGCATCCTGGCCTTCGGCACGGGCATCGCGCTGCTGCCCGAACGCGCGCTCGCGCTGGCGGGTGTGAAGGTTCCGGAAGGCGCGGCGACGACCACGCTGTTGATTCTCATGCTCCTGCTGCCGATGACAGCGCGCGCGCAGACGGTGATCCCCCGCGACCAGCTGCGCAAGCAGCTCGAGGGGGACATCATGTGCACGTGCGGCGGCTGCAAGGCGCCGATGAACAACTGCCCCATGGGGGGAACGTGCCACGGTCTGAAAGAGCAGCGCGAAAAGCTCGAGAAGTACCTGGATGCGGGGATGAATCGCGAGCAGATTCGCGCGGCCTTCGTGAAGGATCACGGCGGCCAGGACGTGCTTGCGGCGCCCATTGACGAGGGTTTCAACAAGCTCGCGTGGGCGCTGCCGTACGTGGCAGGCGCAACGGGAGCCGCGCTTGTCGGATTGGTCGCGTTCCGCTGGACGCGCAAGCGCGAAGATGCGGCGGACGGCAGCGCCTTGACGAACACGACCACCCCGCGAGAAGACGCGCGCGACGCGTCGCTAAAAGATGCGGCGCTGAAGGCGCAGTTGGACGATGAGCTCAGAGACCTCGACTAAGGTCCTTCCGCCTACTAAGGTCCTTCCGCGTAAACAGGTCCTTCCGCCTAAAGGCGGAAGCCACGCAGAGGACCAGGGCTTTCAGGCGACGCACTTCTTCGTCTTGCTGTCGCTGCTCGCGGCGACGGTTGCGGTCATCCTGGCGCGGCCCAACGCGCCGGAGAACCTGATTCTCGTCAGTCTCACGATCGGCGCCGCCGGCATCGCCGCGCTGTGTTTCTACCGGATGCTCGCGCCGCTGGTCGCGCCGCACGCCGACCTCGAGCGCCAGCCGCTCAGCGAACGGATGCGTACGGACCTCGAGCGCGAGAAGGCGCTGACCCTGCGATCAATCAAGGAGCTGGAGTTCGATCGCGCGATGGGAAAGGTCTCATCGCAGGACTTCGAGGACATGGCGGCGCGGCTGCGCGCCCGTGCGCTCGGCATCATGAAGCAGCTCGATGAGGGGTCGAGCGCATACAGAGACCTCATCGAGAAAGAGCTGGCGCGCCGCATTGGGAAATCGGCCGCGCCTACAGGGGAGGTGAAGGCCGTTGTCGTCCCGGGCGTGTGCGCCTGCGGCGTCAAGAACGATTCCGATGCTCGTTTCTGCAAGAGCTGCGGCGCGAAGCTGAGGGCGGCATGAAACGATTTGCCTTTGTGGTCTTTGCGATCTTTGTGGGCTTCGTGAGTCGGCCGTGGCCCGTGGATGCCCAGGCGCCTTTTGCCGGCCAGGGTGGCCAGATGCCGGATCCCAAGCAGATGTCCGGCATGCCGCTGGCCGTCCCCGACGTTCCGATCGGCACCGTCACCGCGCGCGTGATCCGCGGCGCGCTTACCAATCCGCTTCCGGGGCAGACCGTGGAGCTCACCGGTCCGGGCGTCACGAAGAGCGCGAAGACGGACGAGGCCGGCCGCGCGACGTTCAATGGACTGGCGCCAGGCACGCGTGTGAAGGCGTCCGTCGTCGTCGACGGTGAGCGCGTCGAATCGCAGGAGTTCGATGTGCCATCGGCAGGGGGCATCCGCGTGATGCTCGTCGCGACGGACGCGGCGATCGAGAAGAAGGCCGCAGAGGATCGCGCCCTTGCGCAGGGACCCGCGGTGCAGGGTGTCGTCGTGTTCGGCGAGCAAAGCCGTTTCGTGCTGGAAGTGGCGGACGACACGCTGAACGTGTTCAACATCCTGCAGATCGTGAACACCGCGAAGCGTCCGGTTCAGACGCAGGGACCGCTCGTCTTCAATCTTCCGAAAGGTGCGACGGGGGCCGGGATGATCGAGGGGTCCGCGCCGAACGGCGTGGCTGCCGGCAACAAGGTGACGATTAGCGGGCCGTTCGCGCCAGGAAACACGATGGTGCAGTTCGCCTACTCGGTCCCGCTCGGCAGCGAGACGATCGAAATCGCGCAGAAGCTGCCGGCGCAGATGACGCAGGTGTCGGTGATCGCGCAGAAGGTTGGCGGCATGCAGCTGACGTCACCGCAGCTGACCCAGCGGCGCGAGATGCCCGCCGAAGGGCAGACGTACATCGTCGGACAGGGTGGCTCCGTCCGGGCGGGCAACACGATCACGCTGACGTTGGGCGGCCTGCCGCATCGCACGAAGTGGCCTGCCAACATCGCGCTGCTCGTCTCGGCGGTGATTCTGTTAGCCGGCTTGTGGGGCGCGGCGCGCCGCACGCCGCAGCAGTCCAGCCGGCACGCGCAGCTCCACGCGCGGCGCGATAGACTTTTCTCCGAGCTGGCCGCGCTCGAGGAACAACGGCGCAAGGGGAGCGTCGAGAATCGCGCTTACGCGACTCGTCGCGAGCATCTGGTGACCGCGCTCGAGGACCTCTACGCGGGGCTCGAACGCGAGGTCGCGTGAGCCTCGATTTCAACCAGCTGCGCATCGTCGACGTCAGCCGCACGTTTGGCCGCCGCCGCGCCCTGAACAAGGTCTCGCTGACCGCGGGAGCGGGGACCATGACGGCGCTTCTCGGACATAACGGCGCGGGCAAGTCCACACTGCTGTCGATCGCGGCGACGCTGCTCCAGGCCTCGAGCGGCCGCGTCGCGTACGGGGATATCGACGCCGCGACCGGTGGATCCGCGCTGCGCGCCCGCATCGGCCTGCTCGGCCACGATCTCTACCTGTATCCGGAACTGACGGCCGGCGAGAACCTCGAATTCTTCGCGAAGGTGTATGGACTCGACGGCATCGCACGGCGGGTCGCCGCCGCGCTGGAGCGCGCCGGCCTCACAGACAGGCGCGACGATACCGTCGCCGGTTTTTCCCGCGGCATGCGCCAGAAGCTCGCGCTGGAGCGCGCGCTGATCCACGAGCCGCGGCTGTTGCTGCTCGACGAGCCGTTCACCGGGCTGGACGAGGCCGCCCGGAGCGCGCTTCGCGATCGATTGCGCGTCGCACGGGAGGCCGGCGCGATCATCATCCTGACGACGCACGACACCGCGGCGATCGAAGGGCTCACCGACGCGACGGCCACGCTCGTCGACGGGAGGCTCGCGGCATGAAGGCGTTCGCGAGAGCCGTCTGGGTGGTGACGCGCAAGGACCTGCTGATCGAGACGCGGACGCGCGAGATCCTGTTCACGACGGTGTTCTTTGCCCTGGCCTGCGTGCTCGTCTTTGCCTTCGGGTTCGTGAAGGAAGGGCGGCCGATGGAAGACGTGGCCGCGGGCATTTTATGGATCGCGATCGCCTTTTCCGGAACGCTTGCGCTCGGCAGGGCATTCGAGCGAGAGCGCCAGGGAGAGACGCTTCGCGCGCTCCTGATTGCGCCGATCGACCGGCCCGCACTCTATCTCGGCAAACTCCTCGGGATCCTGATTCTGCTCGCCGCGGTCGAGATCCTCATCGTGCCGCTCGTCGCGCTGATGTTCCAGGCCGCGCTGTTCGATCACGCGCTCATCATGGTCGCGCTGCTCGTCGCGGGAACCCTCGGATTTGCCGCGGTGGGAACGCTGTTTGCCGCGATGCTCGTGCGCACGCGCAGTCGTGACGTCATGCTGCCGGTGCTCTTGTATCCGCTGACTGTCCCGGTCATCATCGCGGGCGTGCGCGGGACGGCGGCGCTGCTGCAGCAGCCGGCGGATTTGCCCATGGCGCGCGCATGGCTCTCGTTCCTCTTGTTCTTCGACATCGTCTTCCTGACGATCTCGTTGTGGACGTTCGAGCCGGTGATGACGGAGTGACGAGGTCCGAGGTTCGAGGTCCGAGATGCTGAATCGACTGTTTGTTCCACTCGCGGTCGTCGCGGCGGCGATGTTTGCCTACGCGCCATTCATGATTCTCAACGCGCCGTACGAGGCGACGATGGGGCTCGTGCAGAAGATTTTTTACTTCCACGCGTCGGCGGGCATGGGCCTGTTTCTCGCGGCATTCGTGAGCGGCATCGGCAGCGCGGTATTCCTGTTCACGCGGAAGCCCGCAGCCGATCGTGTCGCCGTGGCTGGCGCGGAGCTCACCGTGATGCTCGGTCTGATCGTCCTCGTCACCGGCCCGCTCTGGGCGCGGAAAGCGTGGGGCGTCTGGTGGCAGTGGGACGCGCGCCTGACGTCCACGCTCGTGATGTGGATGATCTTCAATGCATACTTGCTGCTGCGGCGCTACGGCGGTCCTGGATCGGATCGCCTGGCCGCCGCGGTCTCGCTGTTCGGCATGGCGAACGTACCGTTCGTCTACTGGTCCGTGAACGTCTGGCGCACGCTGCACCCGACAACGTCGGTGATTCCCTCGCTGAAGCCGGGCATGCGCGGTCCGTTCTGGTTCTGCGTGGTCGCTTTCCTGCTCGTGTCGACGTTGATCCTGATGGTGAGAACCGAGCTCGAAAAACGCCGGCAGGAGCTCGACGAGCTGTATCTCGCGGTGGAGGACTAACGTGATCAAGAAAGCTGTTTACGCGCTGCTGCTCGTCGCCGTCCTCGGCGGAACACCCGCGTTCGCGCAGACGACGCCGCCGAAAACACCCACGGCCGGCCAGGACGACTTCGTCCCGGTCAGCGCGCCGATCAACGCGAACGACACGATCCCGGCACCGCGGCTGGTCGCGATCGCCTACGGCTTCATCTGGGTGGTACTGTTTGGCTATCTCTGGTCAGTGCGCTCGCGCCTCGGCCGGGTCGAGCGCGAGATGGAAACCGTCAGCCGCCGGGTGTCCGCCGGAAGGAAGTAGGCCATGGACTTCGGGCAGATGTCGTCGGCGCACTTCATCTTCATTCCCTCGGTGCTGCTGATCGGCGTGGTGATTGGGTGGATCCTGGGCAACCGCGCCGCGGCTGATGCCTTTGGCGCGGAGCTGAAGCGCCGGGAAGAGCGGGCAGCCAGAAAGCAGAGCTGACCGTCTGTCCAGTGTTACTCGAAGGTGTCGAAGTGCCGCGAAGGAGTGAAAGGATCGCAAGACCCTTCGATCTCGAAGATTTCGAAGTTCGAAGCTGATCTGATTTCCTTCGAGACCTTCGCGTCGCTTCGCGTCCTTCCGAGTTCAACGTCACCGAGCGGTGATCCTTCGACCTTCGAAGACTTCGAAACTCGAAGATGATCTGATTTCCTTCGACACCTTCGCGTCTCTTCGAGTCCTTCGAGTTCAACGGCACCGAGCTAGCGGCCGAGCGCCAGCCGATTCGCGAGGCTCGCGGGCAGCCCTGCAGCGATGATTCGCTGCTGGGCTTTTTCGACGGGGTACGGGACGCGGAATGTGCGGACTTCGCGCGCCTCGTCGTCCAGCACACCATACCCGGCGCGGGGATCTCCGTCGCGCGGCTGTCCGATCGATCCCACGTTCACCAGGTACCGCGCGCCGCGCTGCAAGGGGATCACCACGTCCTGGTCAGGGTCCAGCGGCATCCCATCGAACACATCTTCCACGAGCTTGAAAAGCGCCGGCAGGTGCGTGTGGCCGAAGAGACAGAGCGGCTGTTCGGCCGAGCGCAGCGCCAGCACGGCATCGCTGCCGTCGAAGATGTAGTGGTCTTCGTCGAACGGCGCGCCGTGGCAGATCTCCGTGAGCGCGTCGATCTGCACCGGGCCCATCGGCAATGCGCGGATGTACTCGAGATTATCCGCCGTGAGCTGCGTCCCGGTCCAGATTGCCGCCACGCGCGCGACGTGATTGAACTGGCTCCCGTCATCTATGCCGCAGGCGGCCTTGTCGTGGTTGCCGCGGATCACAGCGTCCGGCGCAAGCTCCTTCACGCGATCCATGACGGCGTTCGGCTCGGCGCCGTAACCGACGAGATCGCCGAGGACGAGCACGCGGTCCCATTTGCCCGCGGCGTCTTCGAGCACCGCCTCGAACGCGTCGATGTTCGCGTGGATGTCGGACAGGATCAGATAACGCATCGATCAGGCCAGGCTGAACGCATCGAGTATGCGTTCGGCAATCTCCTGGGCCGGCACGGTGGCGTCCACGCGAAGATTCGCGTTCGCGTACGCCGCCTGGCGGACCGCGAACAGCCGTTCCATCTGCGCGCGGTCGGCAGACAACGGGCGCCTGCCATCGGCGGGCAGACGCGCGATGACGGTTTCGAGCGGAACGTCGAGCCACACCGCCATGCCATCCAGCTTAATCGCGCGCTGATTCTCCGGGTCCATGAACGTGCCTCCGCCGGTGGCGACGACGGTGTGGCGCAGCGGCAGCAGGAGCCGCAGGATTTCGCGCTCCGCGGCGCGGAAATACGGCTCGCCGTGCCGGGCGAAGATATCGGCGACGGTCATGCGCTCGCGTGCCTCGATCAGCTCGTCGATGTCTTCCGCTCGCCAGCCAAGGCGCGTGCCCAGCAGCCTGGCCACCGTGCTCTTACCCGCGGCCATGAACCCGACGAGATAGATCTTGTCGATGGGGGTCACAATCCGCGTGCGATCCGATCGAGCTGGTCGAAGAACCCGGGATACGAGACCGCGACGGCGTCCGCGCCGGTAATGTGCACCGGACCCCCCGCGCGGCTTCCGGCGATCGCGAAGGCCATCGCGAGGCGATGATCGTGCGCCGCGTCCGCTTCGCCGCCGGCCGGCGGCCCGCCGTGGATAGTGAAACCGTCGGCAAACTCCTCGATCTCGATGCCAAGGGCCCGAAACCCGCGCGCGAGCATAGCAATGCGGTCGCTCTCTTTCACGCGCAGCTCCTGCGCGCCGCGAACGGTCATGGAGATGCCTGGCTGCATGGCGGCAAGCGCCGCGAGTCCGGGGATTTCGTCGATCACACCCGGTACTTCATCAGGCGCGATCTCGAACGATTGCGGCTCACCGTGTCGGACGTGCAGCGCCCCGATCGGTTCGCCGGCCGAGTGGTGCGCATCCGGCGGGAGAACACGAATCTCGGCGCCCGCTCGACGCAGAATATCCAGCACGCCCGTTCGCGAGGGATTCAGGCCGACGCTTTCGATTACGAGATCGGATTCCGGCGTGCCCGCCGCGAGCACGAGCCAGAAGACCGCCGACGAGATATCTCCCGGAATATCGGCATCGACCGCCCCGAGGCGCTGTCCGCCATCCACGGAGACAGACCGCCCCTCGCAGTGCACGCGCGCGCCGAACGCCTCGAACGCGCGCTCCGTATGATCCCGTGTCGGCGCCGGCTCGACCACGGTTGTACGTCCGGTCGCGTGCAGACCGGCCAGCAGGATCGCGCTCTTCACCTGTGCACTGGGTACATCGGCGGAATACGAGATGCCGCGCAGCGCGGCGCCGTCAATCGTCAGCGGCGGATGACCGTCCACGGCGCCGATCGTCGCCCCCATTTGCGTCAACGGCGCGATTACGCGTCGCATCGGCCGGCGCGAAAGGGACGCATCGCCGCCGATGATGGTACGGAAAGGATGCGCCGACAGCAGGCCCGCAAGCAGGCGCATCGATGTGCCGGAGTTCGCGGCGTCGAGAGGAGCGTTCGATGGGCGCAGGCCGCCGAGACCGAGACCCTCAATCGTGACGGCGTGCGTGAGCGTTTCTCCGCGCGACACGCGCGCGCCGAGCGCTTCGAGGCACGAGAGCGTGGCCGCGCAGTCGGCGCCGGGCGCGTACCCGCGCAGCCGTGACGTACCGTCGGCAATCGCGGCGAGCATCGCGTAGCGGTGGGAGATTGACTTGTCGCCGGGGACGCGCAGGCATCCCATCGCCCGCGACACGCGCGGGACGGCGGCCGATCCGGTCAGCGGGGCCATCAGGCGACTATTGTATTATCCTAACCCTTCAATGACGGTGCGAGGCGGCCTGGTGCGGCTGCAGATCCCGAGCCTGTTCGACATGGTGGACCTCGTGCAGGTCCTCAGCGATCGAATGGGACAGCTCGCCGCCTTCGACGAAGACGCCATCCACTGGGTCGGCGTCGCCGTCCGCGAGTCGGTCATCAACGCGATCAAGCACGGCAACCGCGAGCATCCCGACAAGATCGTGACGATCGAATTTTCGTTCGCGCCCATCGAGAGACCCACCGAGCTCGTCGTCCGCGTCACGGATCAGGGCGAGGGATTCGAGGCCGGAGAAGTGGCCGACCCGCTCGCGCCGGAGAACATCCTCAAGTCGAGCGGCCGCGGCATCTTTTTCATGCGCAACTTCATGGACGACGTCCAGCTCAATCGCGCGCCCGAGGGGGGCATGGAAGTCCGCATGGTGAAGAAGCTGGCGGCCGGTGGCTGAGTTCCCGCCGCTGTTCCTCGCGACCGCCATCCAGGCGGTCATCAAGGCCGGCGCCATGCAGCTGGCCGGCATCGATCATCTCCGCATCGAGAAGAAGGGCACGATCGATCTGGTCACGCAGATCGATCGCGAAGTCGAACAGATGTTCCGCGCGCTGATCGCGCAGCGGTTTCCGGATCACGCCGTGCTCGCGGAGGAGTTCGAGGCGCACGGCGATCGGCAGAACCAGACGGAGTTCTGCTGGGTGTTCGATCCAGTCGACGGGACGACCAACTACGCGCATGGCCTGCCGATCTTCTGCAGTGCGTGCTCGCTCGAACAGAACGGGCAGCCGATCGTCGCCGCGATCTACGATCCGAGCCGCCGCGAGCTGTTCACCGCCGAACACGGCGCCGGCGCGTGGTTGAACGGCGCGCCGATGCACGTGTCGGCCGCGGACGCGCTGATCGACTCGCTCTTGTGCACCGGGTTTCCCTACACGATGCAGACCGACTCCGCGTATCTGCTGGGTTTGTTCAGCGATTTCATGGGCCGCGCGCGCGCCGTGCGGCGGCTGGGATCGGCCGCGATCGATCTCGCGTACGTGGCCGCGGGCCGCTTCGACGGATTCTGGGAAGTGCGTCTGAATCCGTGGGACATTTCCGCCGGCGCGCTGCTGATACAGGAGGCGGGCGGCCGCGTCAGCACGCTTGCGGGCGGTCCGTTCGAATCGCGGCGCGGTGAAATCATCGCGTCGAACGGACGGATCCACGACGAGATGGTCGACCTCATTCGTGCTCGAAATCGGACGTAATTGACCTGTCCGTGGGACAGACGGGGCCATGACACCGCGCGAAACCGGGGCGCTGTGTCGTGGCCGGGCTGGCACCCAACATGCTCAGGTGATGGCAGCCTGGAGGGCTAACGACATGATGAAACGTCTTGGGACCGCGCTGGCGGTCATCCTCTTACTGGTTCCCGCGAGTGCCCACGCCCAGATCCGACAGGTGGGATCGTCGAGCTCCAATGGTGGCAACTCGACCGTCAATTTCACGATCGGTTACTTCGCGCTCAAGGGACTCGAGTCGCGCGTGGACGAGGACGTCCTGCTCAACGATCTGCAGAACTTTCATCCGTTGCTGTTCGAGATCAAGGACTTCAACAGCGCGACGTTCGGTGCGGAGTACCTCTTCGCCGCCGGCTCGAATTTCGAAGCAGGCGTCGGCGTTGGCTTTTCGCAGCGCACCGTGCCGAGCGTCTACGCGGATCTCACGCGTCCGGGGAACGTCGAGATTGAACAGGAGCTGAAGCTGCGGCAGGTTCCCGTCTCATTCACCGGCCGGTTCCTGTTGCTCCCGCGCGGCAGCGCGGTGGAGCCCTATATCGGCGCCGGCGTCGTGGCGATTCGCTATCGTTACAGCGAGGTCGGAGACTTCATCGACAACTCGCTCGAGATCTTCCCGGCACGTTACGTCGCGAAAGGCGTCGCAGTAGGTCCTACCGTGCTTGGCGGCATTCGCGCACCGGTGAGCAACTGGACGGTCGGCGGCGAAGTCCGCTGGCAGAAGGCCGAAGGCAAGAAGCTTCTCGACGAGGGTTTCCTCGGCGATCGCCTGGATCTCGGCGGCTGGCACGCGAACTTTACTTTCGGCGTGCGCTTCTGAGTCTTGAACTCGAAGGAGTCGAAGGAAGCGAAGGAGGTCGAAGGTTAACGCTTTAACCCTCGAAGTTTCGAAGCTCGAAGGATCTGACTAGAGTCGAAGGAAGCGAAGGAGGTCGAAGGGCGACGCTTTGACCTGCGAACGTCGAAGGTTCGAAGGTCAAAGGAGCTGACGGTCGAAGGAAACGAAGGACGTCGAAGGTTAACGCTTTCACCTTCGAAGTTTCGAAGCTCGAAGGATCTGACTGGAGTCGAAGGAAGCGAAGGACGTCGAAGGGCGACGCTTTCACCTTCGACCTTCGAAGCTTCGAAGGTCGAAGAATCTGACTGGTTCCTTCGACCGTCCTTCGAGTCCTTCGACTCCTTCGAGTAAGGCCGTCGAGTGAGCTATCTTCTGCGGTAGAGCCCCACTCCGCCGCCTTCAGCCACACGCTCGTAGCCACGTAAGAACTGCGTGTCGTGCTGCGCCTGCCAGTTTAGCGCGTCTCCCCCTTCGGCCTTTTCTTCGATCGCGATCCATGCGGCGACGGGGGCGGGATGGGCGACGGCGTACTTCCAGATTTCGCCGTTCCCTTCGTGGATGAAGTCCCGCACGCGGAATCCCGCCAGCGACAGGTCGTGCATGTAGTGGCCGAGCGATCCCATGCTCATGAGGATCGGCTGTCCGTCCCAGTGTTCTGACAGATACCCGGTGACAGCTCCGCGGCCAGCCATGTTCGGCGCCTCACGCTGTGATTCGACGATCACGGGGGCGGTCTCGTCGAACGGCCGGACCTGCCAGGCGGCGAGCGCAATTACGATCGCGCCGGCTGCGGGTTGGATCCTGCGTGGCAGCAGCGCGATTCCGCCGCCGATGATCGCGGCGCACGCCGCGGCGAGCGGCACGTCGTAGCGCACGCGCACGGGGTGACCCTTGAAGTACGCGTAGAAGGGAAGTGCGGCGCACGCCGCGAGCGATAGTACGAGGATCAGCGCGTGCGTGTCGCGCGCGTTCTCGCTCTTCCGGCTAAAGCCGGAAGCTACACGGTGAACTGCGTGGCT
>DASPXV010000084.1:0-60374 GCA_035637115.1 Vicinamibacterales bacterium | reverse complement strand
CCAGCTTGATTACTTTGACCACGCCGGTTGCGTCCTCGAAGCGCGCGGTGCCGGTCACGACCCCGTCCGTGCTCATGAAGGCGTCGACGTCGAGCTTGTCGCCGATCATTCCGCCGCCGACGCCGCAAAACGGCGTATCGGCCGTCGAGCGGTTCTCCGCGCGGATCAGGATGTCGACGCCGTTCGGTCCTCCGGGCCCCTGTGCGTATGCGCGCGGCGCCGCGGCCACCAGCAAGCTACACGCGCCACCGAGTACCGCATACCGCCAGGTCTTTTTGACGAAGGTGGAAAAGGTCATTGTGCTCTCCTTTTTGGAATGCAATGGCCACCTTGTAGCACCGGTCACATCGCGTCGACAATGCTCCTGAAGTCGTACGACCTCCGTACGACATTCGTCGTACGACTGGCGGCGTGGCCGCGATCGTTACCGTCAGCGGCAATCGACCGCGGCTGCGATGAGTGACTCGAGCACGTCAGGTTCGGCGGGCTTCGTGACGTGATAGTCGAATCCCGCTGAGTACGCGCGCCGCTGGTCCTGCTCCTGTCCCCATCCGGTGAGTGCGACGAGGACGACCCGCCGGCCGAGCGCCGCGCGAATCCGGCGCGCCGCCTCGTAACCGTCCATGCGCGGCATGCCGATGTCGAGCAGCGCAATCTGCGGATCGAACTCCTCCGCCACCGCCAGCGCCTGCACGCCGTCGGCCGCGACGCGCACGTCATGTCCCATGCACTCGATCATGAGTCGCATCATTTCCGCGGCGTCCGGGATGTCCTCCGCGACGAGCACGCGGCAGCGCGCCGCGGCACGAGCGATCTCGATTCGGGCCTTCTGATCGTCGGCGGCCGCGACCATCGGCAGCGTCACGATGAATGTCGTGCCCGAGCCGGCGCCCGCGCTTCGCGCCTCGATATGCCCGTCGTGCAGTTCGATGAGACGCCGGGCCAGCGCCAACCCGATCCCCAGACCGCTGCGCGCGCGGATCGAACCCTGCTCGATCTGCACGAACATGTCGAAGATGCTCGGAAGGAATGCGGGATCGATGCCGATGCCCGTATCGGTCAACGTGACGACGGCGTTGTCCGCGCTAGCAGCTGCGCTCAGCGAGATGCGCCCTCCGCGATCGGTGTACTTTGCGGCGTTGTCGAGAAGATTCGCAAACGCCTGCGCGAGCCGCGTGAAGTCTGCGTACACCCACAACGGTTCTTCAGGAAGATCGACCGCCAGCACATGCCCGGCGGCATCGCTGAGCGGCTCGATGGTTTCGATCGCGCTGCGGATGGCGGTCCGCAGGTCGATCCGCTCGCGCCGCAGTTCGATCCGGTTGCGCGTAATCCGCGATACGTCGAGCAGGTCGTCCGTCAGCCGAACGAGCTGCCGCACCTGGCGTTCCATGATCGCGAGCGCGCGCTCGCTCAACGCCGGGTCGCGGCCGGCTCGCCGCATCAGTTCGAGCGCGTTGCGAATGGGCGCCAGGGGATTGCGCAGCTCGTGAGACAGCGTGGCGAGGAATTCGTCTTTGCGTCGATCCGCCTCGCGCAGCACGTCCTCGACGCGTTTACGTTCCGTCATGTCGACGCACACGCTGACGCAGCCGCAGACGGCGCCGCTCCGGTCGTAGAGCGGCTCGACGTCGTTCTGCACGAACAGCACCGTGCCATCGGCACGAACGATCTCGATCACGTTGGCCACGTGCGTGCGGTGGGTGACCGCGTACTGCATCGGCAGCTCGTCTACCGGGATATCGCGTCCGTCGCGCTGGATCCGATAAAGGGGCCGTTCGCCGTTCCGTGGCGTCAGCGAGATGTTGACATCGGGCGGCAGGCCGAGCAGACGCGCGAGCGCCTCGTTCGCGGAAATGAAACGGCAGCCGGCGTCATGCGCGATCGCGATGGGCACCGGCGCACGAGCGACGAGGTCGGCAAGCGCACGAAGCCGCGCCCGCAACTCGTCGGGAGTTGCATCGGTGGGCGGTTCGAACAGCGTCGCCAGGGTGGACATGGGGGCCCGATCGAGTTCGCAGTGTAGCGCAACCGGGGCCAGCACCTACGTCAGCCATAAGCCGCGATGTGTCGTACGACACTCGTCGTACGACCATTATTTCTTTGTCTTCTCGAAGCTGCGGGCGTAGCCTGCGCGCCCGGCGCGCGGCTGTTCACCGGATGCGAACGGTAGCCGGCGTCCCTCGATGAGGACGCCGGCGTACTCAGCGGGCGACAACAATCGCGCCATCGTTCTGTCACACACTCCGCAAGTCGTTTGCGCACACATGGCTGCGCGCGCGACAGGAACAGGTTCGCTCTTTGCGTCGGCGCGCGGCATGTTGAGAAAGTTCATTGATTACCTCGTCATCCTCCTGAAAATCGCCGTCCTGTACCTGTCGAACCACAGCGGCTAGCAATTCGCCCTGCAAAACGGGTTGCGGACCGCCCCCTCCTTTCAGTATGGTCAGCGGCACAAGGAGCCTCCCCTCATGTCCAGGCAGAGACTGTTCGTCGCCAGCTGCGTGTCGCTCGTGACGACATCCATGGTCTTCGCGATTCGCGGCGACATCGAAACGGCGATGAGCGCCACGTTTCAGCTTTCGAAGGGACAGATGGGCACGATCTGGAGTCCCGCGTTCTGGGCCTTCACGATCGCGATCTTCATCAGCGGCGCGCTCGTCGACATGGTGGGGTTGCGCAGCCTCCACATCCTGTCGGCGCTCGGGTATTTCGTCGGTGTCGGCCTCGTGCTCGCCGCGCCACATCCGACGGCGCCGGTGGACTCAATCTTTGCGCACACGGGCACGACGCTCCTCTACATCGGCTTCCTGGTCATGGGACTGTCGCAGGGGCTCGTTGAAGGAGTCATCAACCCCCTCGTCGCAACGATCTACAGCGATCAGAAGACGAAGCGGCTGAACATGCTGCACGCGTGGTGGCCGGGCGGGCTGATCATCGGCGGCCTGCTTGCGGTCGCGATGACCCAAACGATGAACGCGACCTGGCAGATGAAGCTCGGCACGATCCTCGTTCCCGCTGCCATCTACCTCCTGATGGCGCTGACGATGCCGTATCCGCAGACCGAGCGGGTCGCATCAAAAGTATCGACCGGCGACATGTGGGCGCAGGCGGCGAAGCCGCTCTTCCTGCTCCTGTTCGTCTGCATGTGGATGACGGCGGCCGCGGAGCTCGGTCCGGACCAGTGGTTCCCCACCGTGATGGGCGCGCTCGTTCCGCAACTCCAGGGTGTGCTGTTCCTCGTGTACACCGCGGGCCTGATGTTCGTGCTGCGCACGTTTGGCAGCGGCATCGCGCACAAGAATCCGATCGGGACGCTGTTCGTCTGCTCGATCCTCACGGGCCTGGGCCTTTACTGGCTGGGCAGCCTGCAGCCGGGGACGAGCGCGATCGTCGCGTTCGCCGCGGCGACACTCTTCGGCGTCGGCAAGACCTATTTCTGGCCGACGATGATCGGTGTGACGGCGGAGCAGTTCCCGCGCGGCGGTGCGCTGCTCATTTCGCTGATGGGTGGCGCCGGAATGTTGTCGGTCGCGGTCGCGCTGCCGATCATGGGGGCGCGGATCGACAAGCTCGGACCGGCGGCGGCGCTGCAGATGGTCGCGGTGCTCGGCGGGATCCTGGCGATCGTCTTCGGCGGGCTGTTCATGTATTTCAAAGCGCGCGGCGGGTATCGCGCGATTCAGCTCGGCACCGATCGCGCGATCGCGGGCGGGGAACTCTAATCGTCAGATCTGTGCCGCCGATCGAATGGCGAGCACGCTCTGCTCCACGGTCAACTTCGCCGTGTCGATCACGAGGTGCTCGCTCTCCCACGGCCGGTAATCACGCTCGAGGACTTCGGCCCACGTCGGCAGCACGTGACCCGGAATGTCCGGGCGCCGCGACTCGACGCGGCGGCGATGCTCCTTTTTGTCAGAACAGATGATCTCGACGTGGATGACGCGCACGCCCGCGCGCTGCGCGACGCCCTGCCACGCGCGCCGCGTGAGCGGCCATGGATCGACGCAGTCGGCAATGACGGTACGGCCGACGCGGAGGTTGTCCTCCCCCACCGCGTAACCGACCGCATATCCCTGTCCCTCGACCTCGATCCCTGCCTCCCGCATTGCCTGCTCGATCGAATCCATCCGCAGGTGGACGGCGCCGAGCGCGCGGGCGAGCGCCATCGCGATGGTGGTCTTTCCGACGCCGGGCAGGCCACTCATCGCAATCAGCATGCGGTCTATGCGGGAAGCGCGTTCCCTTGAGGTGTCTGAGAAAGGCCGACAACGCCACGCTGGGGAGGAGGAGGGGCAGTCCGGACGCTTCTGTCCCTTTTCCGGCGGCGCGCTGTCGGCTGCCTGGTTAGACACCGTCAGGACGCATTCGGTTTGTTCCCGTCCGGTTTCGGGTATTCTTTGCCAGACCATGACAGACTCGCCCGACGTTTTGGAGCTCCAGCGGGAGCTGCGCGACATGAGGCACGCCCTGGCCGCGATGCGGGACCGCCTCGAACAGTCCCGACATGAACACGAAGCCGCCGTTGTCCGCGCCGTCTCCGAGGTCACCGCGGAGAACGCCCAGTTGCGCGCCACCGTGGGGGCGCTCCGCGACGAGCTCGAAATGGAGCGAGGGCGGCGTGAGGAGCTCGTTCGAAAAGCGTACGCCGAGACCGCCGACGAGATCCGGCAGCTGCGCGCCGCGGCCGCGGCACTGCGGGATCAATTGGAAATCGAAACTGCGGGGCGCGACAAGGCCGTGACGAAGGCCGTGGCGCTCGCGCAGGATCAGATTACGCAGCTGCAAGCCACCGTGCGGCAGCTCCGCGACCGACTCGAATCCGTGCAGACGACATGATAATAGAGCCCATCAGGCCCAACCTCCAGGCGCCCGCCACCGACACTCCGGAGCCGGCGGAACGCCGCCGCCCACGGATCCGGCGCCTGCGCATGGTCGAACTCCTCCTCGAAGTGTCGCGCCGCATGGCCGCTTTTGACACGCTCGACGAGGTGCTCCACGCGCTGGTGGACATGACCACGACAGAGCTCGGCGCCGAGCGCGGCACGCTGTTCCTGAACGATCCGGCGACGAACGAGCTGTACTCGCGCGTCGCGCAGGGCAACATCCAGCGCGAGATCCGCCTGTTGAACACGACCGGCATCGCCGGCCACGTCTTCACCTCCGGCGAGCCGCTCATCATCCACGAGCCCTATTCCGATCCACGCTTCAACAGCGGCATCGACGAGCAGACGGGATTCGTGACCCGCAACATCGTGTGCGTGCCCATCCGCACGGTGAAGGGGGAGATCATGGGTGTCGCGCAGTCGCTGAACAAGCGCAAGGGGGACTTCACACAGCAAGATCTCGAGCTGCTCGCGGCGATGACCACCCAGGGAACGGTGGCCCTGCAGGGGGCTGTGTTCATCGAGCGGATGAAAGCGCGGCGCGCGCAGGAAATGGAATTCGTCGAGATCGTGTCGGAGGTGACGGCCGACATCAAGCTCGGGTCGCTGCTGCAGCGCGTCATGGGTGAAGCGACGCGGCTGCTGAACGCCGAGCGCTCTACCCTGTTCCTCAACGACGAAAAGACGAACGAGCTGTGGTCAGAAGTCGGACAGGGGCTGCAATCGATGCAGATCCGCTTCCCGAACAAGGTCGGGATCGCGGGGGCGGTGTTCACGTCCGGGAAGTCGATCAACATTCCGTACGCCTACGCGGATCTCCGCTTCAACCCCGCCTTCGACAAGCGCACGGGCTTCTTTACGCGCTCGATCCTCTGCGTGCCGATCGTGAACAAGGAAGGCAAGGTGATCGGCGTCACGCAGGTGCTGAACAAGCGCGGCGGGCCGTTCACGTCGGAAGACGAGTCGCGGCTGCGCGCCTTCACCGCGCAGATCTCGATCGCGCTCGAGAACGCCAAGCTGTTCGCCGACGTGCAGAACATGAAGAACTACAGCGAGGCGATGCTCGAGTCGATGTCGAACGGCGTCATCACGTTGGACGAGCACGCCGTCGTCGTTACCTGTAACGCGGCCGGCCTGCGCATCCTCCGGTCCGACGCGGCGCGGCTGCTGCACAAACCGGCGCAGGAGTTCTTCGCCGGCGACAACGCGTGGATGCTCGAGCAGTTGAAGAAAGTCGAGGAGACCGGCGACGCCGAGGTGCGCATGGATGCCGAGCTCGCGCTCAACGGCGAGCGCATCTCGACCAACGTCACGGTCATGCGGCTGACCAGCGCCGACGGGCAGAAGCGCATCGGGTCGATGATCCTGATCGACGACATCTCGACCGAAAAGCGTCTCAAGTCGACGATGTCGCGCTACATGGACCCGGGCGTCGCGGATCGCCTCGTCGCGGCGGGCGCGGAAGTGCTCGGCGGCCAGGCGCTCGAAGCCACGGTGCTGTTCAGCGACATCCGCGGCTTCACCACGCACTCGGAGCAGCTCGGACCGCAGGGCACCGTCGCGATGCTGAACGAATACTTCACGCTGATGGTCGATGTGATCCAGCGCGAAGGGGGCATGCTCGACAAGTTCATCGGCGATGCGATCATGGCCGGCTTCGGCGTCCCGGTTCCGCACGAGGACGACGGCGATCGCGCGGTCCGCGCCGCCATCGCGATGATCACCGAGCTCCGCCGGTGGAACGCGCAGCGCGCGTCGGAAGGGCGCGCCCCCATCGACATCGGCATCGGTCTCAACACCGATTCAATCGTTTCCGGCAACATCGGGTCCAAGAAGCGCATGGACTATACGATGATTGGCGACGGCGTGAACCTGGCGTCGCGGCTCGAGTCCGCGTGCAAGCAGTACGGCGCGCACATCCTCGCGAGCGAGTTCACCTACAAGAAACTGCGCGGCACCTACCGGGCGCGCGAAATCGATCTGCTGCTCGTAAAGGGCAAGACGCGGCCGGTCGCGGTCTACGAGATCCTCGATTACCACACCGACGAGACGTATCCGCGCGTCTCCGATGCGCTCGGCCGTTTCCGCGACGGTCTCGCCAAGTACCGCCGCCGGGACTTTGCCGCGTCGAAAGCCCTGTTCCGCGAAGTGCTGGAGATCAACCCGGACGACAAGACGGCGCAGATGTACCTGAAGCGTTGCGACCTGCTCATCGAGACCCCGCCGCCCGCCGCCTGGGAAGGCGTCTGGGTCATGGAATCGAAGTAGCGAGGAAGTCGAGCAGGTCTTTCCGCCACAGCGCTACGCCATTGCGACTGAACAGCGCGTGTCCCGGCGCGTTGCCGGTCCGCTCGTTGCCTCCCGTAAAGGCCGGATAGATCTTCAGAAACACCTTCGCGCCGGCGGACTCGGCCGCCGCGCAGATCGCCTTCGCACTCTCGGTCGTGGCGTCGTTCTCTGCGACGGCGCAGTAGATTGGCACCGTGATCCTCCGGGCCGCCTCAGTCAGCGCTGGACGCAGTTCCGCGCTGCGATTCCAGTTGAGAGAACCCGGAGCCTGCACGACCACCGCCGAATACAGTTTCGACTGCGCCGCCGCCAGCGTCGTGACGATCCCGCCAAAGGATGCGCCGACGATCGCGATGCGCCGGCGATCGATGTTCGAGCTCGGCAGGCCGAGCACGTACTCGACGCTGTGGCCGCGACGATGGTGACGGTCCCCAGGCGACGCATGGCTGCTTTAAATCTGCGAATAGGACGCCGGCCGCAGGAACACAGTCGTGATATTCGACACGATCTCGGGATCTGTGTAGCCAGGGGTCGCCGAGAGTTTCTTCCACTCGGGATCGCTGCCGAACGCGGACCAGCTCTTCTCACGCGCAGCGAGGTTCTCGTGCACGAGCATGTAAACCAGGCTCGGCATACGCGGACCCGCGAGCGTCCGGGAGAAGAAGACCGGTGTCAGGCCCGCGCGACGGAAGATGTCGATCTCCCCCATCTCCGCGAACATTTTCACTTTCGCGCGGTGAGCGCGTTCGTTGTGGCTCTCGTACGTCCGCAGCTCGAACAGCCGCGGACCTTTCGTGGCCGTCGCAACCGGCACCTGGATGCGCGGCATCCGCGGGAACGCGCCCAGCACGGACACTTCCTGCCGCACGTAGGCGGCGTCCGCCGGAACAGCATCGAAATAACCAGCCGCGGACTTTATAAACGTCGCGTCGTTGTCGAGCCGGGATTCTTTGGCGAGAAAGGCATCGGCGGACGCGAAGGGCGTAAGGACGAAAACGGTCGGGGTCGGCAGTCCGAACGTGACTTCAAACACACCGACCGGTGAATGCCCGAGCCGGTTGAGCGCCGGAATCAGCGCGTTCTGAAGATAATCAGCCACGCGGCGCGGCTGCATGCCGGTCCGCAGGGAATACTGCCGCCATTCGTAGATTTGCGGCGCGGCAGCATCCAGTTGGCCGTTCCCGACGCGCCCGTCGGCTGCGCCGGCCGCCACAATCGGCAGCGCGCCGAGAAACTCCCGTCGCAGCATGCCCGAAGCTTATCGCACGCTGCGTGATTGCCGGTAATAATGAAAACCATGCAGCACCCCCAGTGGCCGCCCCTCCCCCTGCCACAATGGCGCGACACGCGCGACACGCTCCAGATGTGGATGCAGATCGCCGGAAAAATCTGCCTGGCGCTCACGCCGCGTGTCAATCATTTCTGGAACATCACCTTCCAGATCACCTCGCGCGGACTGACGACGCCCGCGCTGACGTACCAGGACCGCACGTTCACGCTTACGTTCGATTTCATCGCGCACGAAGTCGTACTGCAGCTCTCCGATGGCACGCGCGAGACCATCCCGATGCGGCCGCAAACGGTCGCGGATTTTTACGCCGCGATGATGGCGATGCTGAAGCGCGCCGGCATAGAGGTGCGCATCTGGACGATGCCAGTGGAAGTGCCGAATCCGATCCGTTTCGAGCAGGACACCATGCACCGCTCGTACGATGCCGACGCGGCGCGGCGGTGCTGGGAAGTGCTGCTCGCGATCAAGCCGGTACTCGAGAGCTTCCGGGCCGAGTTCATCGGCAAGTGCAGCCCGGTCCACTTTTTCTGGGGCGGCTTCGATGTCGCGGTCACCCGCTTCTCCGGCCGTCGCGCGCCCGAACGGCCCGGCGCCGACGCGATGACGCGCGAATCGTATTCGCACGAAGTCATCAGCCACGGATGGTGGCCCGGCGGAGGTGCGATCGATGAGCCCGCGTTCTATGCGTACGCCGCACCGGAGCCCGAAGGGTTCAAGACGGCACGCGTCGAACCGGCCGCCGCCTTTTACAGCTCCGATCTATCGGAGTTCCTCCTCCCCTACGAGGCAGTGCGGACCGCGCCGAACCCGGAAGCGGATCTCCGGGCGTTCCTGAGGACGACGTACGATGCGGCCGCGGAGCGCGCGCGGTGGGATCGTCAGAATCTGGAAAGGACGGCGCGGATATGACCGATTCCGGCTGCGCCCACATCAAGGGGCTCGAAACCCTGCTGGCGGCGAAGGCGTATGAGTGTGAGACGTGCGTGAAGATCGGCGCGCAGTGGGTGCACCTGCGCACCTGCCAGACCTGCGGCATCACGCTCTGCTGCGATTCTTCGCCCAACCGCCACGCGAGCAAGCACGCCCACGCCATGTCGCATCCGGTCGTTTCGTCCGCAGAGCCGGGCGAAAGCTGGCTGTATTGTTTCCCGGACGACGCATTCGCAGAATATTAGTTCGCTGTCCTGCTACTGCGTGTCGTCGGGAAGGCGTTCCAGTGCGTCGTCGTCCCAGGAGTAGCGGAAGCGCCCATGCTGGGCGCAGCGGTAGTAGAGACCGATTTGCTCCCCTACCTGCGCGGCGCGTTCCATGTCAGCGCCGCACTCGGGACATTTGTTGAGCTGTTCCCAGCGGCTGGGGTTGTCGGGCATGTCTGGCGACATGCCCCGATTCTATTTCGACGCGATGGAATAACGAATCAAAACGCCTTCGACGAATTCGGCCGTGATTCGCTGATCGTCGCGCGAGAAGATCGCGGTCACGACTTTCAGCGCGCCCTCGCTCCGCTCGGTCGTCTTCTCCGCCTTCCCGAGTGAGTCCTCCACTTCCGCGATCGTCATGCCCTTGCGGATGGCGCCGGTGCCGGCCATCTGCCGTCGCACCTCGGGAGAGGCGACACGGGTGTCGCGCATGGCGGCTGGCTGCGGACGGTCGGTCGCGAACGGGAACTCCACGTAGTCGGCGAGCGCGCGCATGATGCCGTCCGGGCCCAGGCCGGGCGGGACGCCGTTCTGGTAACGGATGTTGAAACGGGAGCCGCTGTGCACGCGATTTTCCGCGATGCGTGTCTTCTTTGCTTCCGACGCCGTCGCGGACGCCGCCTGGTTGCGCAGGTCCTCTCGCGCCCGTTCGGCGCGCAGATCGTCGAGCTCGCGCTGGAGACCGCGCTTGCGGGCCGCATCCGTCTCGCTCTTCACGAGCCGTTCGAGATCCTTTTCGCGATTGCTCTTAGGCGTGGACGACGTATACACCGAGCCGCTCGTGTCATCGCCGAACGTCCCATAGCCACCGCCCGCGAGCTGGAATTCAATCAGCTTGTCCTTGATGCGGACCTTGGTGACCAGCACCGAGTCGCCGTTCCTGATGGCGACGCCGGTCGACTTCAACCTCGCGGAATACTCCTCGAAATTGACCGCACGGCGGGCGTCCGGATAGACGTCGATGCCCTGCTGCGTGGCGGGCATGTCCATCTTGATGCGGACGTTCTTCCCCTCGAAGAAGTTCTTGAGCTCCGCTTCGCTCTGGGCGTACGCGGGAGCCGCGAGGGCCACGAGGCACACGGACAGGAGGAGTCGGGACATGTTGCGCATGCGCAACAAGATAACACGGCCGAGCTGGGTCAGCTTTTGATCTGAACGAGGGGTTCGTACAGCCGCGTGCCCTTGCACTCCGGACACTTGGACGGCTTCGTCATTTTGTCCTTGCCGAACCTATAGCCGCAGCTGCGGCACCTGGCGGGCTCGACCCGGATGTCCTTGTCGGCCGCTCTGGCCGACTTGAGCAGGTGCTTGAGGTGATCTTCGACCTCTTCCCGCGTGAGTTTCAGTTCGTGGGCCACCGACGACATCGTGCGCGGCTGGCGGAGCATCTCCTCAATCTGCTGTCGAACAGTCGTCATGCTCCTTCTATTGTAACGGACGGGGCGCGGGGCGTCGCTAGCGCCCCGGCCCGTCCTCTGCGGATCGCCTAGCGGCGATTGAAGTTGTACGTCACGTTGAACCGCACGACGCGCGGTGCGAGGAACTGCGTCGGGGACAGGAACGTGGCGATGGACGTGATCGGCGCCGTTGGGTCTCCATTGACCCGGATCGACGTCAGACCGGTGCCCGTGCGCGTATTGAACACCGTGTTCGCGTTCGTGGCGTTATAGACGTCCACGCTCAGCTCGACCCGGTCGTTGCCGAAGTCGAAAAACCGGCCGGCGCGGAGATCGAGCGTCGGCAACGTCGGGAGCTCGACGCTTCCCCGCGGCTCGGCGTTGACCGTCAGGTTGTTCTGCCTGACACAGTTGCTCACCACACTCGACGAACAGGTCGGCACCTGCCAGGTACGGGTAGTCGGCAGCCCCGACTGGAGCCGGAAGTTTCCCGCCACAACTACCTTCCACGGGAGCTCGTAGGAGCCTGTGGCCTTGAAGTTATGGCGCCGCCCGCCGGCCTCACCCCCCGGATTGATCCGCACGTTGTTCGGATTGCTCAGGCTGGTCAGATCCTGCTTCGTGTGCGAGTACGTGTAGCCCGCCAGCATGTTCCACCGTGCGGATCTGCGCGTCATCACGAAGTCGACGCCATCGTACCGGGTCGCGAGCCGATTGTCGTTCACGGTTTTCGTCGACGTGACGGCCCCCGGGTTCAGGCTGTACGCCGTGAGCGGACGATCGTCCGGCGTGCCTGACACCCCGTCGCGGCCGGGATCGTTAAGGGCCGTCGCGGTGTAGAGCGCGTCCCACTGATCCATGCTCTGGTCGAGCGTCCCCTGCACGTCCTTTTCGCGCGTCCGCAAGTACGAGACGGTCATGGCGGTGTTCGGGAACAGCTGGTGATCGATGCTGACCGTGACCTCGTTGCGGTACGGCCGCCGGAGGCCGCGGTCGAATGTCGCCACCGCTAGGTTATTCGTATTATTCAGCGCGCCGAATTCTCCGCCAACGTACTTCAGGCCATCCCAAACGGCAGTACCCGGCTGAAAGATCAGGTCGCCGTTGAGATCGTTCCAGACGTACTGCTGGTTGATGTTCGCGTTCGGGTTCGGCGGAGTGCCGGTGCTGATCTGATCGAGGTACTTGCCCCAGGAGAACTTCAGCGCGGTTTTGCCGTTGCCGAACAAATCGTAGGTCGCCGCCCCGCGCGGCGCCCAGTCGTGCCACAGCGGATCGTCACGGACAGCGTCGAACTGCTTGCGCACGGTGTAATCCTGCACGACGCCGCCAATCGAGACGCCCCGGAAGACCAGACCGTTCGGGAAGTACCGGCTATCGGGCGTCGTCTGCGCCGGGAGATAGCCCTCGATGCGCTCCCACCGGATGCCGCCAATCACGTTCAGACGGCCAACCGTGTAGGAGTCCTGGCCATAGAACGCGGTGCTCATGACCGCGCGCTCCTGGTGGAGCGGCGAATTGAAGATCGTCACGGTGCCTGCAACCGGCGTCGGCAAACTCCTGAACGTCAGATTCACGTCCTCCACGCGCGTGGTGTCGACATCTTCCGGCGTGTAGCCGTTGTCGAAGCCCGCCTTGAACTCGTGACGGCCGGCGGCGAACTGCGGCAGGTAGTACTGCCAGTTGGCCACGATCTGCGCGCGCCGGCGGTACATGATTGCCGTGTTGGTGCGGTTGCGGAACTGCGTATTGTTCGTCGCCTGATCCTGCAGCGGCTGAAGATCTGTCTTCTGGTAGAGCGGGAAATGCGTATTGTTGTAGCTGATCTTGCTGTCGAAGAACATGCGATCCGTCAGCACTCGGTTGTACGTGAGCTGCGAGACAACGAACGTATCGAGCTCCTTTGAGTCGGATTCCTGGGTCGACGTGACGCTGGCGCCCCGATTCGGCTTGTCGTAACGCTGCTTCGAAAGGTAACCCTCGAAGCGATTCGCGGCGCCGATCTGATAGGTGACCTTCCCCTCACCCGCGGCGATGTCGGTCGTATCCTGGTCGCTCGTATCGTTCAGCGGCGTCACGATGTACGAGGGCGCCACCGCCGGGAATCCCGGTACCTTGACGTGCGTGGCCTGGTAATTCGCAGACCCGAAGTAGAACAATTTGTTCTTGAGGAGTGGTCCGCCGGCCTGGACGTTCGAGTTGGTAATGAGCTCGGTGGAGTTTGCATCCGGGCGGAAGCCCGCGTTCAGCAGCGTGCTGTCCACGTTGTTCGACTGCGTTCGCTTGCCCTGGTAAGTCTGAAGCGCCTGCCCCTTGAACTGGTTCGTGCCGCTCTTGGTGACCATGTTGATGAACACACCGCCGGTCCCGACGGAAATGTCCTGCGCGCCGGTCGAGACCTGGATGTTCTCGAACGCGCTCGGGATGTAGTAGTTCATCGAGAAGCCCTGCGCCGCGGGATCATTGACGTTCACGCCGTTCAGCAGCTGCGTGTTCTGTGCGTTCGGCGCGCCGCGCGCAGTCATTGAACGCTGCAGACCTCCCTGGTTGCCGCCCACGTCCGGCGTCTCGACGACGACACCCGGCGCCTTGTATTCGAGGATGTTCCAGATGTCCTTGCCGCCCGGCGTGCTCTCGAGCAGCACGCTGTCGATGTTCGTCTTCGCACCGACCGTCTTCGTATCGACGATCGGCGACTCCCCCTTCACGGTGACCGCCTCCGTGACGGCGCCGACTTTCATCGCGAGCTCAACGCTCGCCGTCTGCGCCTGCCGCACGATGACGTCTTCGCGGATGACGGTCTGGAAACCCTGCAGCGTGAGCTTGACCGTGTAGGTCGCGGGCGTAAGGCCAGGCACCTGGAAGACGCCGCTCGCGTCGGTGGTTCCCTCGAGCGGGCGCGGCAGCACGGGACTCGTGATGCTGACGGACACGCCGGGCATCACCGCGCCCTGGTCGTCCACGGCCTTGACCGAGATCACTCCGGTCTGGACCTGGGCACCCGCGATGGTCGCCGACAGCATCATGAATGCGGTCAGCGCCAGCGCCGTTCGCACGAATTCACGCATGGTCTCCCTCCCTTTGAAGATCACGCTTCGAAAACTTGGATTGTCGAAATCCGGATTCCCGCAGAATGCTGCGTGTATACCGCCAAATACCGCATTCTGCAAGCGTTTACAGCCGCGGAGTCCGCGGACGGGGCGGATGGAGCAACGGATGTGCCCAATCCCTGGTGTCGCGGATTCGGTCAGCGCGCGGAATCGCGCTGCATCCGCTGGTGGGTCTCGACGGCGTCGCGATTCAGGTAGTCCTTCAACCAGACGCGTTCAACGACGGGATACAGGGCCGCAATCGGGAGCGCGAGCAGCGCGCCTCCGATACCGCCGATCGCTGCGCCGACGGCAAACGCCAGGATGACGGCGAGATTGGAAAGTTTGAGGCGGCCGCCGTACACGCGCGGGCCGATGTAGTAATTTTCGGCCGCATGATAGGCGACGTAGATCGCCGCGACGAGCAGTGCGACGCCGATCGATCGGGTCAACGCGAGCAGCACGGCCGGCACCGAGGAAAAGATGAACCCAAGCACCGGCACGAAGTCGAACACACCCGCGAGCAGCGCAAGCAGCAGCGCGGCGGGCACGCGAAGGATCGTCAGGGCGATGAACACGACGACGGTCGCGAAGACAGATGTCACGACATTGCCGACGACGTAGCCGAAGATCGCGTTGCGGGCCTCGCAGGCAGTCAGGTGTACGCGGTCGCGCGTGCCAGGCGGCGCGTACGCGACGAGCCACTTATACGTTTGGCGTCCTTCGATCAGGAAGTAAACCGTCAGCACCAGAATGAGCGCAATGATGACGAGGCCCTCGATAATCATGCGCCCGGCGTTGGTGACATAGTCCGCAAGCCCGCCCGGCCCGTTCGGCGCTCCGCTGCTCCGAACCGCACTCTTGATGATTGAGGGTGTCTTCTCGGCCAGCCAGTGCTGCGCCTCAGAGATCCGGCCGCCCAGCTCGCGCGCCTGCCCTGCGAGCGACGCACCAGTGATCCACAGAAAACCCGCGACGATCGCGGTGAGAAGGACCACGACGGCGGTCGACGCGACTGTCCTCGAGATGTGCCGGCGCTCCAGCCAGGCGACGGAGGGTTCGAGACCGATGGCGATGACGATCGCGACCAGCACCACCATTACCAGCTGCCAGAGGTACAGCCACAGCCACACGATCACGACAGCAGCGATCACCTTGGCTATCGCGGCGGGTGCGATGTCAATCGTGCGGCGAGGCTCGGTCACCTGCGGAGCCGAGTGCAAGGTACAGGCCTTGCCTTGAACCCCGGCTGTGGATCTATTCGGCGGTATTCAAGCCCTGCCGGAAGGCTTCGTTCACCGCCCTGATTTCCTCGACGCGTTGGAGGAGAACGCGCTTTCGGGATATGCCGCTGTCCTCCTGCCGCTTTCGGTTTCGCCGCGGCCCTGGACGGGACAGCGAGCGTATTTCGCTGACGCGCGCACCGCGTTCCGCGTACATCCTGAGCGGCCCCGCTCGCACCGAGTGGCAGCACAGCATTCCCGAGGTGGACACGCTGCGCTTCTCGATCACGTTCGGGACGCTGAAGAAACGCTGACTACGTCGCCGACGGCTTCTTGTGACAGTCGGCGCATTTCGTCGGAGCCTTCTTCCCCTTCGCCGCCGCCTGCACGTGACAGTCGATGCAGGTCCCTTTCTTCGCCATCGGATCGTGGAAGGCGGCCTGGGTCTTCGTCTTCATCGGCGGGGTCGCCACCTTGGTGTGGCAGTCGGTGCACTTCTGGTGTTCCGCCTTGAGGGGCTTCTCCGGTCTTGATGCGTGATGGCACATCTCGCACTTGGCGCCGTGGTCTTTCGTGTGGGCCTTGTGCGCGAACGTCACCGGTCCCAGCGGGGATCCTGTGAGGACGGCAGTTTCGGGTTCTTTTGGCGCCTGCGCGGCGACGGAGCCGCCGGCACACAGCGCCGCAAGCAGGAATGGACCGCAGACTGAAATGAGAGCGAAACGGGATGAAATGGTCACAGCTGATCCCGGCATGCGCCGCCGAAAGTGCGGCAAACTGCCGGCTCCTGCCGTGTGTATCTCCAACGTTCGTACCCGCCGCAAGCGACGGGAATCAACGAAATTGCGCCTGATTTGCGAACCGGCCGGACGTACGCTGCCGGTTTTTCGCCGCTGCTACTCAGCCCGCAGCGTCAACGCGGGATCCAGCCGCAGCACGCGCAAGGCGGGAATCACGGACGCGATCAGCGCCACCGCAAGCAGGATGGCCACGACCGACAGGAATGTGACGGGATCCGTCGGCTGCACGCCCCATAAAAACGAGCGAAGCAGGCGCACCGCGGCGAGCGCGGCGGCGCTGCCGACAGCCACCCCGATTCCCGCGAGCACGAGCCCGGGCGCGATCACTCCCTGCAGCATTTGCCGGCTGCTCGCGCCAAGCGCGAGGCGGATCCCGAGCTCGCGCGTGCGCTCGCTCACCGCGCTCGCGATCAATCCGTGGATGCCGATCGCCGCGAGGACGAGGGCGATGACGCCGAGCCCCGCGACAAGCGACATCATGAACCTCTGATCGGCGAGCTTGTCATCACGGACTTGCGACACCGTCCGAATCTTCGCAATCGGAAGCTGCGCATCGACCGCTTGAATCGATCGTTCGAGATGCGGCAGCAACGCGGCGACACTGCCGGGTGCGCGGACGGCCCAAGACGGCTGGAACCACGTGTGAACCATCGTGAGAAACGGCCCGGACGTCTGCGTCACTGGGATGTAGATGCACGGCAACGGTGAAATCGGTCCGAAGTTCCCCCATCCCGCGGCACCCTGCTGCGTGTCGCCAATCATCCCGACAATCTCGCGTTCGACGTCCCCCGTCCGCAGGCGGCGGCCGACGGGCTGCTCCCCCTTGTAGTAGCGCTTCGCGAATGCCTCGTTGATGATTGCGACTTTGGGCGCCTCCGCGGCATCGCTGTCGCTGAACAACCGTCCGGCGCGAAGCGGAACGCGCAGCGCCTCGAAATATCCCGGCGTCACGTAGCTCTGGTTCGAGATCTTCGTGTCGTCCGGCGCATCCTCGGCCTTGCTGAATCCGTTGTTCAGCAAGCGTTCGTACGGGAGCCCCAGCGCAACGCCCGCCTGCACCCCGGGCATGCTGCGGATCTTTCTCAGGCTTTCTTCGAACAGATAGTTCACACGCGCGGGATCCGTGTAGCGCGCGTCCTGCAGCGACACCGACGCGGTCACCAGGTTGGTCGTGTCGAACCCGGGATCCTGTTTCAGCAGGTGCACGAACGTGCGCACCAGCAGACCGGCACTCACGAGAAGAACGACGGCAAGCGCGACTTCGCTCAGCACAAGGATCTTGCGCGGCCAGCGGTTCGCGGTCCCCGCGACGGATCGCGTGCCCGCTTCGCTCAGTCCCGCCTGTACGTCGAGCCGCGATGCCTGGATCGCGGGAGCGAGGCCGAACACCAGGCTGGTCACGATGCCGATCATCAGCGTGACCGCCATCACACGCCAGTCGAGACCGATCGGCCGCCAGAGTTCCAGCGTGTCGAGCCCGGTCCGTTTGAGGATCTCGATGATCCCCCATCCGACGACGAGACCTCCTGCGCCGCCGGCAACGCCGAGCACCGCACTCTCGACGAGCAGCTGGCGGATCACCGCGGGCCGCCCGCTGCCGAGCGCAAGCCGTGTAACGATCTCCCGCGCGCGCGTGCTGCCGCGCGCGAGGAGCAAGCCGGCGATGTTCACGCACGCAATCAGCAGGACGATCGCCACGCCTCCCCACAGCATCAGGAGCGGTTGCTTCAGGCCGGCCGTCATCGCTTGCTGCATCGGGACGATCCCGAGAGTGACGGTCGTGTCCTCGCGAAGGCGCCATAGCTTGAACGCTTCGGGGGACAGGCGCGCCAGCTCGTTGCCCGCCTGTGCCCAGTCCACGCCGTCATGCAGCCGCGCGATCGCGTTGTAGTTGATCCCGCCCCCTTCACCGCGCGTCGATGGCCGTAGTGGCGTCCACACATCGACACCGGCGCCTCCCTGGAAGCTGGAGCGCTGCGTCGTCTCGAACTGCGGCGACGTCACGCCGACAATCGTGTACTGCGCGCCGCGAAGCAGCAGCGGGCGGCCGATCACGCCTGGATCAGAGTTGAAGGTGCGGGTCCACAGGCTGTGGCTCAGAATGACGACCAGGGGTCCGCCGGGACGATCCTCGTCAGCCGTGAACTCACGTCCGATGGCGGGAGGCACGCCCAGCACGCGAAAGTATCCGGCGCCGATTCGCTGCTGCTGGACGTAGGCGACGTGGTTCTCGCCCGCGCTCATGTTGACGCCGCTCGTCTGTCCGACAACGGCGACGTCGAGCGTCGTCGCATGGTCGCGAACGGTGAGGAACATCTGGCCGTCCGCCCCGGTCCCCCGCCCTTCGCCGCGCGGGCTCTTCGAGTGGAACTCGATCAGCCCAAGCCGCTCCGGCTGCGGATACGGCAGGGGATCGAGCAACAGGGCGCTCACCACGCTGAACACGGCCGTATTGGCGCCGATGCCAAGAGCCAGCGTCAGGAGCGCAACAGCCGTGAAACCGGGCGTCTTGCGCAGCATCCGAATTCCGTACCGAAGATCGCGGAGGATCGGCTCGAACGCAGGCAGGCTCGTCATTGGTGCAATAGACGAGTGACAGCCCCTATTGGTTTATCAGGAACCTTCCCTTGCGGACTCGCGGTCGTCGCCGCGCTGATCCCACACGTCGGATTCGGCGATGGCGCGGACATGGGGGTGGCTGCGGGCCTGGCGGACCATCTCCCCCCGCGGGTCGGCAAAACCCCACTCCCGCACGTCGATCGCGAAGCTGAATCGCGAAATCAGCGTGCCCCGGGTCACATCCGCGTCTTCCTCATCATGTGCGATGTCGGCGCGCGCCTGCTCGATCAGCCGCTCCATCACCCAGGCCGGGACGTTGCTGCGGTATCCAGGATAGACGTAACTGAATGTCTGGAGCTGCGCGAGGAGCAACGGCCAGTGCGGCCCGACGCGCGTCACGAGGCGCTCCCAGTCGAGGACGTCGCCGTTGCACAGAAGAAGGTGGACTACGTCGGACATGTCGTGGCGATGCCGCTCGTTGATGAAGAGTCGATGCCAGATGAGCTCTTCGGCGGGAGCAATCGGCGCGGGCTGCGCGGCGAGCACGCCGGGCTTGCTGTGCTTCATCCAGCCCTCGTCGATGAAAGCGACGCCGTTCCCCATGCCGTAAATGAGGTCCACGAACTTATCGCCGACGAACGCCTTCGCGAGCCAGTGCAGGTCCTCGAGGCGCATCACGAAGCCGGCATCGTGCAGCGCCCGCGCGGCCGACACGACGCTCGAGGGCTCAACGAACACGTCGAGATCCTTGGTCTGGCGGTAGATGCCGGTGTGTTCGTAGATGGCGTACGCGCCGGCGACCACGTAACGAATGGATGCCGCGTTGAGCGTCTGCAGGGCCCGCCGGTAGACCTCCCGCTCTTCTTCGGGAATCCAGAAGTCACCGTGTGTCAGCGACTTCCGTTCCTCTGGCGACAGGCGTCTCGGCCGTCGTCCACGCACGCTTGGCACAGTGCCTCCAGACAAATCTCAGCAACTCGCGCGCCAACGCCAACAGGGCTCATGGCTTATGGCTTGATAGCTTGATAGAGGTGTGGCGCGCATACCCTCGTACGACCCGCAGCTCGCGCAACTCGTGAAGTCAGCTCCGACTGGAGACGAATGGCTGCACGAGCTCAAGTATGACGGCTACCGAATCGGCTGCCGGATCGATGCGGGCAAGGTCACCCTCATCAGCCGCAACGGGAACGACTGGACGGATCATTTTCCCGAAATCGCCAAGGCCGCCACGGAGCTGAAAGTAGAGTCCGCCCTCCTCGACGGCGAAGTCTGCGTCGTCTCCCCCCACGGCCGGACGAGCTTCCAGGCGCTGCAGAACCTGGCAAGTGCGGATCGCGAGCGACTCGTGTACTTCGTGTTCGATCTCCTGTACCTCGATGGACGGACGTTGATCGGCGAACCGCTGGAAGCACGGAAGGCCGCGTTACGAACGATCGTTCGCGGCGATCGCATCCAATTCTCGGATCACGTCAACGGCGATGGAGCCGCGGCATTCCGAGAAGCCTGCCGTCTGAAGCTCGAAGGAATCATCTCCAAGCGGCGCAACGCGCCGTACCAGAGCGGTAAACGGCTCGGATGGCTGAAGACCAAATGCATTCAGCGACAGGAATTCGTCATCGGGGGCTTCACCGATCCCGAGGGATCGCGCGAAGGCATCGGCGCGTTGCTGGTGGGTTTCTACGAGGCAGAACGGCTCGTCTTTGCCGGGAAGGTCGGCACCGGATTCACCACGAAGAGCGCGCGCGAGCTGCGAACGCGGTTGAACGCGATCGAGATTCGCGAATCTCCCTTCTCACCGCCGCCGCCCGGATGGCTCGGCAGAAACGCGCACTGGGTCCGCCCGCAACTGGTCGGCGAGGTGGAATTCACCGAGTGGACGGACGAGGGCAAGATTCGTCACCCGTCGTTTCAAGGATTGCGCGCTGATAAGGAGGCCAGAGTGGTCACGAAGGAGGAGCCGCGCGTCACGCCTCGCGCCTCGCGCGTCGACACGGACACCGTACGCGGCATTCGGATCACTCACGCCGATCGCGTGATGTACGAGCGGCCGCGGCTCACGAAACTCGACGTCGCGCGCTACTACGACACGATCGCCGACGCGATGATGCCGCACGTCGACGGGCGCCCGCTGACGCTGGTGCGGTGCGGAGAAGGAATCGACGGCGGCTGCTTTTACATGAAGCACTCGAAAGTGTGGTCTCCCGCGGCCCTGAAGCGCGTGAAGATCAAGGAGAAGACGAAGATCGGCGACTACCTCGTCATCGAATCGCCGGAAGCCATCGTGTCACTCGCGCAGATGGACATCCTCGAGATTCATACCTGGAATACGCGGTATCAGAAGGTCGAGTACCCGGACCGAATTATTCTCGATCTCGATCCGGGTCCGGATATCGCGTGGGCGACGGTCGTCACGTCCGCTAAATTCCTCCGACAAATGCTGCAGACGCTCGAGCTCGAGAGCTTCACTAAGACGACAGGCGGCAAAGGGCTGCACGTCGTCGTTCCGCTCGAGCCGCGCCACGATTGGAAAGCGTGCCTGGAGCTTTCGCGCGCTGTAGCGGAAGCGCTCGCTCGCCACGATCCGAAGCTCTTCACGACAACGTTCGCCAAGCGAGGTAGAGAACGGCAGATCCTTGTCGATTTCATGCGGAACAACCGGACGAATACGTCGGTGGCAGCCTTCTCCACTCGCGCTCGTGAAGGGGCGCCGGTGTCCGTTCCGTTGTCGTGGACGGAGCTGACGCCGAAGCTCGATCCTTCGGCGTTCACCATTGAAACCGTTCCTGCGCGCGTCAGGCGGCAACGCAAAGATCCGTGGGCGGAGTACTTCCGACTGAAGCAGCGATTCTCGACCAAGGCGATCGCCGCGCTCGACGGACTATCCGGCTAGTTCTTCCTGCAGCGGGAAGCCATGCTGCTCGCGCCCTTCGTCGCCATCGTGTTCGGCGGTGGTCTTGTACCGCTCGAACCGGCCGTCGCCCGCAACTTCGGCCATCCGGTGCCGGAGACGTTCCATCTGCGCGCCCGTCAGAGGCTTGAAGCCGTCGGCGATCGCGATGTTCTGCTTCAGCACCTTCATCGAGTCGATGCCGGTGACGGTCGTCACGACTGGAAGGCTCATCGCGTAGGACAGCGCATCTTTCGCCGATACGACCTGCTTCTCGATCGCCTCGCCGTGGCCGCAGAATGGTTTCATCCCGAGCGGCGCGATGCGCTGCCGCAGCAGTTCCGGCATCACGCGCTGCTCGAAGCTGCGGAACGACGCGTCGAAGACGTTGAGCGGCAACTGGCATGAGTCGAAGGGATATTCGTGCGACAGCATGCGCAGATGAATTTCGGGATCCTTGTGGCCCGTAAAGCCGACGAAGCGGACCTTGCCTTCACGCTTCGCGCGGTCGATCGCTTCGATCACGCCACCTCGCGCGAAGTGGCGATCGGGATCGTTGTAGTAGACGCACTCGTGCACCTGCCAGAGATCGAGGTAGTCGGTCTTGAGCCGGCGGAGGGATTCCTCCAGCTGCTGCATCGCGACGTTCGCGTCGCGACCGTGCGTGCAGACTTTCGTCATCAGGAAGACGCGGTCACGCCGATCGGCGATTGCACGTCCCATGCGCGTCTCGCTCTCGTGTTCGTGGTATTCCCAGGCGTTGTCGAAGAACGTGATGCCCGCGTCGATGGCAGCGTGCGTGATTCGAATCGCCTCGCGAACAGATTTCACGCTGCCGAGGTGATATCCCCCCAGCGCCAGCGCGGAGACAGTCACGTCAGCGTGTCGCCCGAAAGGCCGCATTGGAATCATGTGCGCGTGCCGAGCAAGAGGTGCGCCTAAGTTGCCGATTGCCAAACCGCTCGCCCGACGAAGAACGGGCCGAGACGGTCGAGATAGAGCGACGTCTGTTGTGTCTTGCGCATCGACTGGACGACCGCGGAAAGGGGAAACAGCTCCTTGCCGATGAGGCCGATGACGAAGTCGTTGTCGTCGCGGTCGAGGCCGTGGCACGCGAGGCGGATATCGTGGGCGTAGTCCCCCGCCCCGAACGCCATTCCGATCGCGCCATGCTCCGCGAGAATGCCCCGCTGTTCCTGATCAGACAGCTGGGCGAAGCGCCCGCTCCGGCGCAGTGGGTACCACACCGCCCACCGCCATGCCGGGTTGAGCACCGTCCGGCGCGGCCGCGCCACGAGCGTGTCCTGCAAGTCCGGCTCGTACCCAAGCGAGTAGGTACGGCCCAGCATCGAGTACTCAGGCTTGAGCAGCAGTTGCGCGGACGGTCCGCTCGTCAGCGCAGGACGGACGCGCTCGATGAATGCTTCAGGACTCTGGGTAAGGGAGAGCACGGCGATCCCGCGGGGATCGTTCACGTCTTCATAGACGACGCCTTCGACGCCGGTTTGCTGGAGCTGGCGTGCGATCGCGGCCGAGTCCGTGCAGCCGCCAAAGGCCAGCAGCTGCATGAATAGCCTGTCGTCGGAGCGTTGCGGCTGGCCGTCTTTCAGGCTTCCCTTTTCGCTCAGATCCGGTGGTTCGATGCGCGCACGGGCCTTCTCCATGGTGCTCACTTTATCAGGCGCGGCGCGCTTCTTGGATAGGGCCGCCGTGTGCTGGTCTATCGAGATGCCGGACGCCTTGTCGAAACGCAGCGCGAGCTCGCCCGGTTGCGTGCACCCCGCGTCACCACTGACGCATCTCATCGAGATCGGCGAGCTCGAGTCCGCGCTCGTGGAGGCCCTGGCGCCCGAACGCGACATCGTGAACGAGTTGATCGACACGCTTCGTGGCGTGACCGTTGCCGCGGCGCGCGGGTGGCTGCACGCCGATACGTGCGCGGCGTGAAGATGACTACGTCGAAGCCGTTTGGGCGGAGGCCTTCGAGAAAACCGCGCGCTCCCTCACGCGGCGGGTCTCAGCGATCGGGCGTTTTCCAGCCGGTGTAGGCGTCGAGGACGCCGTTCAGATCGACGCAGACGAGCGGACGTTCGGCATTGTCGAGGTTGAGGCGCCCCATTTACAATTATGGCGTCATGTCCACAGAAGACCGCCAGGCCGCACAGCGGCGCCTGAACGAGCTCATCGCCATGTTGAAGGGCATGCCCCAGAAAGAACAGCTGGGGCGTCTCATCGAAGAAGCCGAGGCCCTCGATCGCGCGATCGGCGCATTCCACCTCGAAGGGATCCGGTTCCGGATCTATAACGTGGATCGCCTCGTCACGCACCCGCCCGTGCCGCTCGCGGCCGAAGCGCCGACGATTGTCGCGGACGTGCGCCGGCATCTGGAAGCTGCCGGCTTCCACACGCGATCGCATCAGGCGCCTGGCTAGAGCTCACTCGAAGAGTCGAAGGACTCGAAGGACGGTCGAAGGATCCAGTGAGATCCTTTCGAAGTGTCGAACCTTCGAAGGTTAAGCGTTAGGCTTCGACCTGCTTCGCTTCCTTTGATTCCTTCGAGTTCAAGAGTTACGAAGAACTTGATCGAGTTGCATCGCGGTGATGCGGAAGTGGGATGCGTTCCACACGACCTTGCCATCGCGAAGCAGGATGGCTTGCGGGGTTTCGTGACGCAGGCCGAGGCGTTCTGAGGCAGCGTCCGACACGGGCCGATGCGTCTGCACCGTGATCATCTTGTACGCGGCATTCCCTTCGGTACGCGCCTCGATATGCGACTGCAGCTCGTCGAGCGCTTCGCAACTGACGCCGCAATAACGGCTGTGTTTGAAGAGCAGCACGGGACGCTCGCGCGATTCGACGATCGCCGCGTCCAGCGATTGGACATCGACCAGGGGCATCAACGGTTTCATCGGGGTTCAACAATTGTAGCAGGCCAACCGCAGCTTTCGAGCTGGACCGGAAGCCTAGACCGGCCACAGCCATGCCGCGCCTCTGACGCCGCTCGAATCACCGTAGCGCGCACGGACGAGGCGTGTATCGATCCGATCTGAAAACACCCAGTCAGACCAGAGCTGCGGAACGCGCGTATAGAGCGTTTCGATGTTCGAGAGCCCGCCGCCGAGCACGACTACATCCGGATCTAGCAGATTGATAACGGTGGCAAGCGCCTTCGCGAGCCGGCGCGTATAGATTTCGACGGCGGCGCTGGCGGCGGCATCGCCCCGCCCGGCAGCGTCCGCGATCTCGTGCGCAGGCGGGACCGGATGTCCAGCGTAGGCGAGCTGCAGCCCGGCGCCGTTCAGGAATGTTTCAATACATCCGCGTCGTCCGCAGTAGCACGGCGGGCCAGGCCACTCCGAATCATCAGGCCACGGCAGCGCATTGTGACCCCACTCGCCTGCAATGGCATTTGCGCCGACCAGCGCGCGTCCGCCGATGACGACTCCGCCACCAGTGCCAGTTCCCAAAATGGCGCCGAACACGACATCCGCGCCCGCGCCGGCGCCGTCTGTCGCCTCCGACAGCGCAAAACAGTTCGCGTCGTTCGCGAGCCGGACCTCGCGATCGAGCGCGCGCTCGAGGTCCACATGTAGCGGCTGGCCATTCAGCCATGTCGAATTGGCATTCTTCACCAGCCCCGTCGCCGGCGACATCGTGCCCGGCATTCCGACGCCGATGGTTCCGCGTTCACCGCACGCTTCTTCGGCCGCGGTCACCAATGAGGCGATTGCCGCGATGGTTCCCGGATAGTCGCCCTGTGGTGACGCGATGCGCCGGCGGAACCGCTCCGCGCCGTCGGGCCCGAACGCGACGGCCTCGATCTTCGTTCCACCGAGGTCGATCCCGATTCGCAATCTCATGAGAGCACGATGCGCGCGATATCCGCCGCCGGTGTAAGCGAATGAATCTCGCGCACGTTCGCCAGGGGCTCGGGACGCGTCTTCCGCTCGGGGTTGAACCAGATCGCCGGAATTTCTGCATTGCGCGCGCCGACGATGTCGTTCGCCCACGAGTCGCCGATCATCACGGCCGAATCCGCCGCCACGCCAGCGCTTTCCAGGGCGATGTCGAAGATCCCGCGCTGCGGCTTCGAGACGCCGACGTTCTCTGACGCGACGAGCACATCGACGAACGTCGCAAGGCCGCAGTACTCCAGCTTGTCCTGCTGCTCGTCGAGCAGGTTATTGGTCACGATCACCACGCGCGCACTTGCTTTGATGATGCCGAGCAGATCCGCGGCCCCTTCGAGCGGGCGGCGGGCCAGCATGTACCCATCTCGATACGCGGACGCGACCGCGTCCACCTGCGTGGGCCCCAGCGCAACACCCAGCGCCTCGAACACTTTCCGAAAACGCTCCCGCCGCGCGTCGTCGAGACCGACGCGCCTGGCGAGCACTTCCAGATGCATCTCTTCGAGATAGCGCGTGTGATGCCGCTCGAATGCCGCGAAGTCGAACTGCGACGCGTGCGCGCGGTGGACTTCCTGCAGCGCGGCGCGCGCTGAGCGATGGTGATCGAACAGCGTGTCGTCGAGATCGAAGAGGACCGCCCGGATCACTATGCGCGCCGGCGATCCTTCGTCAGACGGCGCTCGGCCCTGCGACGTTCGGCGTTCGGCGGCGGCGGACCGAGATTCATCTTGCGGCGCTCGGCGGCACGCCGCTCGAGCCTGCGCCGTTCGTTCTTGACGGCAGTGGCGGCCTGGCGCGCCGCGTCTGCCTGCTCGCGCTGCTTGCGCGCGAGGAGACGCGAGGGATCGAGCACATCGAGCAGCCCTTCGTACGCCGCACGCAGCTTCGGATCGTCCGGGGTCCGCGCGATCTGCTCGCGCAGGCAATTGGCCGCGGCGATGACGTTGGTGCGCTGCCAGCCCTGGAGCACCGCGGTCGGTAGATGCCGGATTCAGCCATGTTGAGGTTCGTGAATTATATCCGACCGGCCGCGGATCGCCTGCCACGCGATCTGGGGGAGCAGCTTCGGGAAGTGCCAGAGCAGCCGGCGCCGCGCCGCGCGGTACGACAGACGGCCGCTGGCGTAGTCGACCAGAATTTCCGAGAACTCCGGCCGCGTCTTCGCGCCGCGGACGACACGGTCCATGCGGGGCGGACTGGGCAGCAGGTACTTCTGAATCAGGACCGAGTCCCGGAGCTCCGCGCCGATCTCGTGTCGCCACGCGCGAACGTATGCCCGCCGCGCACGCGCCGGCGACAGCGCGGTGTCGCGGCGCGCGTCGAGGATCGCGCCGGCGGCGAGGTCCCCGGTCACCATGGCGTAATAGATGCCCTCGGCGGAAAACCCGTTGACGAATCCGCCGGCATCTCCCGCGAGCAGCACTCTGCCCTGCGCGGTTTTTCGCAACGGGCCGCCGATGGGAATCAGGAACGGCGTGAAATGCGCGCGCTGCGATGCCCCGTCCATCAGGCCGCGCTTCTTCAAATCCCCGACGAACTGTCTCTGCAGGTCGTAGGGCGTGACGTCGATGCGCTCCTTGAAGAACGGCAGCACGTAACCGATGCCGACGTTGACGTGCTCGCGTTTCGGAAAGATGTACGCGTAGCCGTGCGCGCCGCCATATCCGTAGAACACGGACAAGGTCTCGGGCTCCGACGCGCGAAGGTTCGCGACGGGCGTCTCTTCCATCATGTCGAGAGCGAGGTGCGCGGACGGCCATCCCGGGTTCATGCCGAGACGCCTGGCGATAACGCTGTTGACGCCGTCCGCCGCGATGACCATCGGCGCGCGCAGCTCCTGCCCGTCACGCGTCCGCAGCGTCACGCCCGTGGCGTCCTGGCTCGCCTGCGCGATCGCCGCCGGGGCCAGAATCCGCGCACCGGCATCGCGCGCGAGGGAGACAATCATGTAATCGAATTCGATCCGCCGGATCAGGATCACCGCCGGTCCGTTCGCCTGCATCCGGAAAACGTCGCCTGAAGGCCCCTCGAGATACAGGCTCGATACCGGGTTCGACGGGATGTGTCGGAGAGAATCGGACAACCACGGGAACCGGCACAGCACCCGCGTTGAGACGCCCCCTCCGCACGGTTTCTGGCGTGGCAGCGGAAAGCGTTCGACGACGAGGACGCGCACGCCGGCGCGCGCGAGCCGCAATGCCGCAGTCGCGCCCGCGGGGCCCGCGCCCGCGATGATGACGTCGGCATCGTAATTGTTGCTCATGCTAGACTGACCGAATGTCGGCGGAAGCCCTGGTGATTGCCGCAGAAAACCTGATGCCCGCTCTTCGCGAGCGCGTGAAGGTCGAGGGCGAGATCATCACGTATCCGGACACCGAACCGATCCAGGCGCTGCAGACGATCATGGAGCAGCGTCCGAGCCTCGTCGTGCTCGAACGGCTCTTCGCCGCGACCCCTCGCGGCGCCGCGCTGATCAATCGTATCAAGAGCGACCCCCAGCTGGCGCACGCCGAAGTCCGCGTGATGTCGCATACCGGCGATTACACGCGGCAGGTCGTCAAGCCGACAGCCACCAAGACGCCCGCGCCCGGGACTACTGACGGCACAGCGACCGCGCCGCAGGCGTCCCCTTCGTCGGTGGCGACGGAAGAAGCCCCCAAGGCGCTGGACTGGCACGGCACGCGCCGCGCACCGCGCTTCCGCGTTCGCACCGGCGTCGAGCTGCAGCTCGATGGCAACCCCGCCGTGGTGATCGATCTGTCGACGGTCGGCGCGCAGGTGATCTCCCCCACCGTGCTGCGGCCGAACCAGAAGGTGCGCATCGCGCTTCCCAACGATGATTTCCTGTTGCGCTTCCGCGGCGCCGTCGCCTGGGCCAAGTTCGAACTGCCGAAAAAGCCGGTGACCACGCCCCAGTATCGCGCCGGCGTCGAGTTCACCGACGGCGACGCCGCCGCCATCGAATCCGTCATCAACCGCAATCGTAGTTAGCGGAACCAGCTCGCCGCGATCGAGTCGTCGCGGATGATCGTGTCCTCGCGGGCTGAGCCCGTCGAGATGACCGCCGCCGGAACCCCTGTCAGTTCTTCGAGTCGCGCGATGTAGCGCCGCGCTCCCTCGGGAAGATCGGCGAACCGTCGCGCCCCCTTCGTTGGTTCGTTCCAGCCCGGAATCGATTCGTAGACCGGCTCGCACGCGGCAAGCTGCGCGATCTCGCCGGGGAACTCGGTCAGCGTCCCGCCGTTGCAGCGGTACGACGTGCAGATCTGGAGTTCCTCCATCCCGTCCAGCACGTCCATCTTCGTCAGCGCGAGCGCGTCGAGGCCGTTCACGCGGACGGCATAGCGGACGGCCACGGCGTCATACCAGCCGCATCGACGCGGCCGGCCTGTCACGGCGCCGAACTCCATTCCCGTCTCGCGCAGGCGATTACCGAGCTCGCCCGTGAGTTCCGTCGGCAGCGGCCCTTCGCCGACGCGGGTGGTGTACGCCTTTGCCACGCCGAGCACGCCGTCGATCGCGCGCGGCGGAATGCCCAGGCCCGTGCAGATGCCGCCCGTGGTGGCGTTCGAAGAGGTCACGTACGGATACGTGCCGTGATCGATGTCCAGCAGCGTGCCCTGGGCCCCTTCGAACATGATCGGGCGGTTCTCCGCGCGCGCGCGCGAGAGGAACAGCGACACGTCCGCGACCCATGGCCCCATCCGCTTCCACGCGGCGCGCAGATCCGCGAGCACCTGTTCGGCGTCCATGACCGAATCGCCGATGATCCTGTTCCGCGCGTCCACGTTGTGGCGGATCGCGCTGCTCAGTGTGTCCGTATTCGCAAGGTCGCCGACGCGAATACCGCGCCGCGCAATCTTGTCTTCGTAGGCGGGGCCGATGCCGCGCGACGTCGTCCCGATCTTCCGCTCGCCGCGGCGTGCCTCGCTCAGCAGATCGAGCTCGCGGTGATACGGAAGGATCAAATGCGCCTTGTCGCTGACGATGAGCCGGTTGCCGATGCCGATACCGGCGCTCGCCAGCTCGTCGATCTCCGCAAACAGCGCCTGCGGATCCACGACGACGCCGTTGCCGATGACGCACGTGATCCCGTCGTGCAGGATGCCCGACGGCAGGAGCCGAAGCACGAACTTGCGGCCGTTGGCGTACACCGTATGCCCGGCGTTGTGTCCTCCTTGATAGCGGGCGACGATGGAGAAATTCGGGGTGAGGAGGTCGACAATCTTGCCTTTGCCCTCGTCGCCCCACTGCGCACCCAGCACCGCTATGTTTCTAGACATCAGACCGCAGTATTCTATCAACCCACCATGCATTCTGTGTCGGTCGACGGCAACAGGCTCACGCTCGAAGATCTCGAGGCGATCGCGGACGGGCACGCGCGCGTGGCGCTCGACGCGAGCGCCGTGTCAGCCGTCGACGCCGCGCGCGCCGTCGTGGACGCGCACGCGTCGGGCGACACGCCGGTCTACGGCATCAACACAGGGTTCGGCTCGCTCGCCGAGGTCAAGATTCCGAAGGAGGCACTCGGCGAGCTGCAGCACAACCTGCTGCGCAGCCACGCCGCCGGCGTCGACGAGCCGCTGCCCGCGCGTGCCGTGCGCGCGATGATGGCGCTGCGCGCGAACGTCCTTGCCAAGGGGTACTCAGGAATCCGCCGCGCGACGCTCGAACGCCTCGTCGACGTGCTGAACGCGAACGTGCATCCGCGCGTGCCGATGCGCGGCTCGGTCGGCGCGAGCGGCGATCTCGCGCCGCTCGCCCATCTCTCGCTCGTGCTCATCGGCGAAGGGGAAGCGACGATCGGCGATGATCCGGTGCTCCTCGCCGGCCGCGACGCGCTGGCGCGCGCCGGTCTCGAACCCGTGGAGCTCGGCGCGAAGGAAGGGCTCGCGCTGATCAACGGCACGCAGGCGTCGGCGGCCGTGGCCGCGCTGGCGCTGCTCGGTGCGGAGCGGCTCGCTCGAGTCACCGACATCGCGGCCGCGCTCTCGATCGACGGACTGCGCGGGTCCTTTCATCCGTTCGAAGCGCGAGTGCACGATCCGCGTCCACATCCCGGGCAGCGCACGTCCGCCGCGAACCTGCTGGCCCTGTTGCAGGACAGCGCGATCAACCACTCGCACGAGAACTGCGGACGCGTCCAGGACGCCTATTCGATGCGCTGCGCGCCCCAGGTACACGGCGCGGCACGCGACGCGTTCGCGTACGCCCGCCGCACCCTCGCCGTCGAGCTCAACGCCGCGACCGATAACCCGATGGTCTTTGCCGCGTCGGGAGACATCGTCTCCGGCGGAAACTTCCACGGCGCGCCGATCGCAATCGCCGCCGACGTGCTGGTCCTCGGCTTGCTGCAACTCGCGACGATTTCGGAAAGACGGTCGGATCGGCTGGTCAATCCCGCGCTCAGCGGACTCCCGCCGTTCCTCACGCGCGACAGCGGGCTCCACTCGGGCTACATGATGGCCCAGGTAACGGCGGCCGCGCTTGCCTCAGAGCTCAAGACGCTCGCGCATCCCGCGAGTGTGGACACGATTCCTACGTCCGCGAACCGTGAGGACCATGTGAGCATGAGCATGGCGGCCGCGCTGAAGGCCGAACGCGCGCTCCAGCTTGCGACGCGCGTCATCGCGATCGAAATCCTGCTCGCCTGCCAGGCCATCGACCTGCTCGCGCCGCTCGGCACGTCGGCCGCGCTCGCGCCGGTGCACGCACGCGTGCGCGAAGACGTGCCAACGCTCGCCGCCGATCGTCCGCCGTCGCCCGACATCGAGGCGATCTCAAAATTGATCACTCGCGGATCCGTAGAACGCGCGTGCGCGATAGAAGTCAAGTAAAGTTTTTTTCAAAATCAATTTGACAACGCGCGCGTACGTTTTTAGATTGCAACCTTCTACGCGTAACGCGTTCCACTCATGAGCATCCTCAGCCGCCACGTCAGCGCCCCACGCGGTGCCGCCATCACCTGCAAGGGATGGCCGCAGGAAGCCGCCCTGCGCATGCTGATGAACAATCTCGATCCGGCGGTGGCGGAACGCCCCGACGACCTGATCGTGTACGGCGGCTCGGGACGCGCCGCGCGTTCGTGGGATGCGTTTGACGCGATCGTCAACACGCTGCGCCGCCTGGAGCACGACGAAACGCTCCTCATTCAATCCGGGAAGCCCGTTGCGGTCTTCCGCACGCATCCCTGGTCTCCCCGCATCATCATCGCGAACGCCCTGCTGGTTCCCGCCTGGGCCACCTGGGACGTCTTCCGCGACCTCGAGGACCGCGGCCTGACCATGTACGGACAGATGACCGCGGGCAGCTGGATCTATATAGGTACACAAGGCATCCTGCAGGGTACCTACGAGACGCTCGCGGAACTCGCGCGCCGTCATTTTGATGGCACCCTGTCAGGAAAGCTTGTAGTCACCGCCGGTCTCGGCGGCATGGGCGGCGCGCAGCCGCTCGCCGTCACGATGAATGAAGGGATCGCGCTTGTAATAGAGGTGGACCCCGCGCGCATCCAGCGCCGCCTCGCGACCCGCTACGTCGACGAGCACGTCCGCTCCCTCGATGACGCGCTCGCGCGCGTTCAGCGATGCCGCGCAAACGGCGAAGCACGTTCGATCGCTCTCGAAGCGAATGCCGCGGACATCCTTCCCGAGCTCGCGCGACGCGGCATCGTCCCTGAGGTCGTTACCGACCAGACCTCGGCGCACGATGCGCTCAACGGGTACGTGCCGAACGGCATGACGCTCGCCGATGCCATCGCGTTGCGCGCCGCGGACCCTGCGGAGTACGTCCGGCGCTCGACGGCGGCAATGGGCGCACACGTCCGCGCGATGCTGGACCTCCAGGCGCGCGGCGCGATCGCCTTCGATTACGGCAACAACATCCGCGCGCAGGCGGAGAAGGCCGGCGTCGCCGATGCGTTCCGCATTCCGGGCTTCGTGCCCGAGTTCATCCGGCCGCTGTTCTGCCGCGGCAAGGGACCGTTCCGCTGGGCGGCGCTCTCCGGCGATCCCGCGGACATTGCGGTGACCGACCGCCTCGCGCTCGAAATGTTTGCCGACGACGAGGCGTTGTGCCGATGGATTCGACTGGCGTCGGAGCGCGTCGCGTTCCAGGGACTTCCCGCGCGCATCTTCTGGCTTGGCTACGGCGAGCGCGCGCGCTTCGGCCTCGCGCTCAACGATCTGGTGCGTCGCGGTGTCGTCAGTGCGCCGTTCGTCATCGGGCGCGACCATCTCGACGCCGGTTCCGTGGCGTCGCCCAACCGTGAAACTGAGGGCATGCGCGACGGCAGCGACGCCATCGCGGACTGGCCCGTCCTCAACGCGCTGCTCAACACCGCCTCGGGCGCCACGTGGGTGTCAGTACACCACGGCGGCGGCGTCGGCATCGGCTACTCTTTGCACGCCGGCATGGTGATCGTGGCGGACGGCACGCGCGAGGCCGACGAGAAACTTCAACGCGTCCTCACCTGCGATCCGGGCAGCGGCGTCGTGCGCCATGCCGACGCGGGTTACCCGGATGCCATCGCGACCGCACGGGAGAGCGGAATCGACATGCCGATGCTGGGAACAGGCCGATGATGATTCCCGAGCGCCCTACGCTGGAGCGCCGCGTCCTTGCGGCTCTCGATGGGTCCACGGGTTCCGGTCCGCGGATCGCCGTGGTGCTCGGCGGGTGCGGCAGCGGCCGCACGTCGCTGCTGCTTCGCCTGCGCGACCTGATCGGTCGCAACCAGGCGCAATACGTCGACATCGAGCGGATCGCGACCACGCCGGAGCGTTTCCTGAACGCGGTGCGCGAGTCGTCGCCGTTCCCGGCGCATCCTTATGGACAGACTCCCGGGTCCGAGCATGGCCCGCGCGATGCGTTCGACGCGGCGCTCGCGTTCGTCGACACCGCCCGAGCGCCGGGAATGATGCCGGCGACGTTCCTGCTGGACGAGTTCCTGGAGCTGCGCACGTTCGAAAGCTTCCCCGGACTCCGCAGCGTGCTGCGGGACTTGACCGGCGCGCTCGCCTCGAGTGGAAACCGCTTCGTCCTCACCAGCCGCTACGTGTCCCGCGCGCTGCGGCTGCTGCGCGATGCGCCGGCGCAATTCGAGATCATTCACGTGTCGCCGCTCACCGCGTCGGAAGTACGGGCGACGCTGCCGGGCGCGCATCATGCCGATCACGTTCGCGGCGCCGGCCGCTCCGAACCGGAGGAAGAGGTCGAGCGGCAGCGCGACGAGCTTGCGCGAATCGTCCAGGCGCTGTCCGACGGGCGGCCGTCTTACGTTCGTGCGATTGCCGAAACCGCGACCGCGATGGCGGCGCGGGGAGGAGTGGATCCGGTGAGCGCGCTGGCGGCGCTGCTCGCGCCCGGCGGGCAGCTCGCGCAGAGCTGCCGCTTCTGCTACGAGCTCCGCCTGCATCGCGCGCGCGGCTACGGCGCGCTCAAGGCAATCCTCGAAGTGCTCGCGCATGAGGAGCCACTGACGCTGACGGAGATCGCCCAGCGCCTGCACCGGACGCCGGGCTCGACGAAGGATTATTTATCCTGGCTCGAGGACGTCGATCTCATCGTCTCGCGGCAGAAGCGCTATAGCTTCGCCGACCCGATGCTCCGCCTCTGGGTGCGGCTGCATTGCCGCCCCGTGCCTCCGGGCGAGGACGATCTCTCGCGCGAGCTGCACGCGTACGTGCAGGCCCGTCTCCCCCACCTCGAACCAGCGCTCGCCATGGCGGCGACAGAAGGCGAGCGCGAGAAGTATTCGGGGATTATCGAGATCGACTGAGATCTTTCACTCGAAGGAGGCGAAGGAGTCGACGGAGGTCGAAGGAGACGCTGAAATCGCTGTTCGAAGTTTCGAAGGTCGAAGGAGATGATGAAATCGCCGTTCGAGGTTTCGAAGCTCGAAGGCGATTGAGATCGACTGCCAGGATGGTGCTGAAATCACCTTCGAACTTCGACACCTTCGAAGTCACACTATCGAGATCCTTGGGGCCTTCGGTCTTCTTCGAATCCTTCGAGGAAGAGTCTCAAGCGGTCAATTTCTCGAGTGCGGCGCGCGCCGCGGACTGGGCCGCTTCTTTCTTGCTGCGCCCCTCGGCTGAGGCGACCGCCTCTCCATCCACGACCACTTCCACGACGAAGCGCTTGCGGTGATCCGGCCCGAGCTCGCCGGCGAGGCGGTACGCCGGCAGTCCGCGGCCGCGCGCCTGCAGGAACTCCTGCAACGCCGATTTCCAATCATCCGTGAAGCTGGCCGCGGCGCCTGTCGTTTTTGCCTCTTCGATCAGGTCCGCGAACTGCTCCTCGATGAAGCGCTGCGCGGGCTCGATGCCGCCGTCGAGATAGATCGCGGCGATCAGCGCCTCGTAGCAATCCGCGATGATCGCGTGCTTGTGCCGGCCCCCCGTCTTTTCCTCCCCGCGTCCGAGGATGAGGAACTCGCCGAGGCCGAGCTGCTCCGCCAGGCGCGCGAGCGATGCGGCTGAGACGAGCGACGCCTTCAGCTTGGACTTCTGCCCCTCGTTGTGCTGCGGGAACTCGCGGAACAGCATGGCCGCGATCACGAAGCCGAGGACGGAGTCGCCGAGAAACTCCATCGACTCGTTGTCGAACACGCCGCCGCTGGCATCCTCGTGGACGCGCGACCGATGCGTCAGCGCGTGCTCGAGCATCCCGCGGTCCCTGAATCGATAGCCGATGCGCCGTTCGAGCGGCTCGAGCTCCGAGCCGAAGGGGACGACGCGTCCACCCTGCACCTCGTCGCGATGGCTTGCGATGATCTGCATGGCGGCGGCAGCATCTTCGCGGCTGACCGCGACGCGCCGCTCCCACGCCTGGTCGTTGAGCGCGAGCGGAAACGCCGTGCGCGAGTTGTCGCTCAACATGGCTGAGGGAATATCGTGCGTCTCCAGCAGGCCGCGGACGACGCTGGCCTCGATCTCTGAGGGCGTGCGGAAGATGACGACGAGATTGTTCACACGGCCACCTTTTCTGCGGCAGCGAACGTCTGCTCGACCTTGAGCAGGATCATCGTCATGTCATCGTGCTGGTCCGCGGTTCCGACGAATGATTCGATCTCCCGGAGGATGCGCTCGCGCAGGTCGGCGGCGTCAAGATGGCCGTGCTCGGCGAGGAGCCGGCCGAGGCGCGCGTCGCCGAACAGGTCGCTTTCCTGGTTCATCGCCTCCGTGATGCCGTCCGTGTAGAACACCAGGACGTCTCCCTTGCCGAGTTCGATCCGATCCTCCTCGAGCAGCGCGGTGAACTTTTCGTGCGCCCCAGGGATCCGCAGGCCGACGACCAGTCCATTCGGCACGAGCACCTGCGCCGACGGGGCAGCCGATCCCGCGGGCACGTACATGAGTGGCGTGTGCCCGGCGCGCGCGAACGTCATGACCCCCGCCTCCAAGTCGATGACCGCGTACATCATCGTAATGAAGCTGCGCGTGTCGAGGTTCTCGGAGATGATCCGGTTGACTTCGATCAGGAGCTGCCGCGGTGACTGGTAGATCTGGCTGAGCGAGAGCATCAGCCCCTTCAGCTCCGCCATGTAGAGCGCCGCGGACGTCCCCTTCCCCGACACGTCCGCGATCAGCACGCCGAGCCGCCGCGCGCCGACCGTGAAGAAGTCGTAGTAGTCCCCACCCACCTCGCGCGCGGGAACGCACAGCGCCGTGACACCGAGTCCGGGAACGTCGAGCGGGCCGCGCGGCAGCAGCGACATCTGGATCTGGCGCGCGATGCGCAGCTCTTCTTCCAGCCGCTTCTTCTCGGCCGCGGTCTGCAGCAGGTTCTCGATGCTGCCCGTCATCTGGTTGAACGAGTCTGCGAGCTCGCCGAGCTGATCGCGCGAGGCGATGTTGATGCGGTGCGTGAAATCCCCCTGCCGGACGCGCTCGGTGCCCATGAAGAGCTCGTGCACGGAGGACGTGATCGACCGCGCCAGGGCGAGCCCCATCACGAGCGCGACCACTTCGATGATGAGGAACATGACGCCGATCAGCACGAGTACCAGCAGCAGCGCGTCCGACAGCCGCATGTCTCCGCTCACGAGAAGCGATTGCGCGCTCGAGAGATGGTTGTACAGCTCGCGCAACCGATAGGTCAGCACCGCGGTATCGCGCCGAGTGTTCCCTTTCGGCGAGTCCCACTCGATGATGTCCAGTTGCGTCAGGCTCCGCTCGAAGAGCACGGAGCCGCCGCCTTGTCCCGGCGTCTTGTTGACGCGCGAGCCGTTGCCGCTCACACGGGCGTCGTACACGTTTTCGAGGCGCACGCCCGTGCTGTCATGCAGCCGATGCATGACCTGCTCGTCGAGCGGAATGTCGACGACCACGGCGCCGCCTGTGCCGCCGGCGACTCGCACCACCGCACGGACGACGAGGTCCTCTTCTCCGTCAGAGTCCTTGATCGGCGTCGCCAGCAAGCCCGTGAAGACATCGCCGTTCCTCCAGACCCAGGAGGGAATAGCTTGCGGCACCGGCTGCCGCAGCCAGGGTCCGGCTGTTTCGCGCCGGCCACCCGGCGCCAGGTACGCAACTGAAATCGCTGGATACATCGCGCTGCGAATCTCATGCACCCGCTGAATTGTTTCGACCGCCGTTGCGGGGTTGCGCGCGATCCCGGTGGCCGCCGCCTGCGCGCTGAGCCGCGCGTTCTCGACGATCGACTCGTACCCGTCTCTGAACAGGTACGCGCTCACGTTCATGAACACGAGGCTGCCGGCGAACAGGAAGAAGACGAGGATCAGCAGCGACGGAATGACGCCGATGAAGATGTAGGAGAGGATCAGTTTCCGGCGCACGCGCCAGAGCAAGCGCCGCTTGATCTGGACGAACAGCCGCCACGCGAACACGCCGAGCGCTATCGCCAGCCCGATCGTGGCGGCGCCGCTGACGAGACGCGCGATGGCGGGAAGCGCGCCAGTGAGACGCCAGAGCGCGACAACGAACTTCACCGCGGCGGCCGCGATGAACAACCGGCCGAACCACGTGTTGACGAGCAGCTCGCGCGGACTTGGCTGCGCTGCGGCGGCGCCGGGCCGCGGCGTGGGACGTCGCGCCATGTGCGATTATTAGAGCATGAAACTCCCGCCGGACGCGCGCTTCTCGACCATCTGCATCCACGCCGGGCAGACACCCGATCCGGGAACGGGAGCGATCATCACGCCGATCTTCCAGACGTCGACGTACGTCCAGGAGGAGCTCGGCAAACACAAAGGCTACGAGTACGCGCGCACGCAGAATCCCACGCGCGCCGCGCTCGAGGCGAACATCGCAGCGATCGAAGGAGGCGCGGCCGCGTATGCGTTCGCGTCGGGCATGGCCGCGATCGACGCGATCACCACCATGCTCGAGGCCGGCGACCACGTCGTCGTCACTGACAACACCTACGGCGGCACGTTTCGCCTGTTCGACAAGGTGCTCACACGCTACAAGCTGGAGTTCACCTATGTGGACACGTCGCAGCCGGATCTCGTGGAGCGGGCGATGCGCCCGAACACGAAGATGTTGTTCATCGAGACGCCGACGAACCCGGTCCTGCGCCTGACCGACATCGCACAGACTGCGACGATCGCGCGACGCCACAACGCGCGTCTTGTGGTTGACAACACGTTTGCCAGTCCCGTGCTGCAGCGGCCGATCGAGCTCGGCGCCGATCTCGTCACCCACAGCACGACGAAGTACTTGAACGGCCACAGCGACAGCGTTGGAGGGGTCGTCATCGCGACGCGCGACGAGGATGTCGCGTGGCTCAAGTTCATTCAGAACGCGGCGGGAGCGATCCTGAGCCCTTTTGATTCGTGGCTCGTGCTGCGCGGCACGAAGACGCTCGTCGTGCGCATGGCACAGCACAACGCGAACGGCATGGCGCTGGCGCAGTTCCTGTCAACGCATCCGAAGGTGACGCAGGTAATTTATCCGGGACTGCCGAACCATCCACAGCACGAGCTCGCCAAGACGCAGATGCGCGGGTTCGGCGGGATGGTGTCGTTCGACGTCGGGACTTTCGAGGCGGCCCGCGACGTCTGCAACCGGGTCAAGCTGATGTCGCTTGCCGAGAGCCTCGGCGGCGTCGAAACGCTCATCAGCCATCCGGCGTCGATGACCCACGCATCGGTACCGCCCGAGCGGCGCCAGGCCATCGGACTCACCGACAGCCTCGTCCGCATCTCCGCCGGGATCGAAGATCCCAGCGACCTCATTGACGACTTGAAGCAGGCCCTCGCGTGATCGACTTCATCCTGCATTTCGACAAGCATCTGATCGATTTCGTCGCCACCTACGGCATCTGGGTCTACGGGTTGCTGTTCGCGATCATCTTCGCGGAGACAGGACTCGTGGTGACGCCGTTCCTGCCGGGGGACTCGCTGCTCTTCGCAGCAGGCGCGCTCGCCGCGCAGGCCGGCGGCGGACTGAACCCGTGGCTGGTCTTCGTGCTGCTGGCCATCGCGGCGTTCACCGGCAACGCCGTGAACTACGCGATCGGCCGCCGCGCCGGGCCCGCCATTTTCACGAGCACGAGCAGCACCGGCATCGGACGCGTGATGAATCGCGCGTATCTGGATCGCGCGCATGCGTTCTTCGAAGAATATGGCGGCAAGGCGATTATCCTCGCACGCTTCGTCCCCATCGTCCGGACCTTCGTGCCGTTCGTGGCCGGCGCCGCCCGGATGACGCCGGCGTCGTTTATCCTCTTCAACGCGATCGGCGCCACCGCGTGGGTCGGGCTGTGCGTGCTCGCAGGCGTGCTGTTCGGCAACGTGCCGATCATCAAGAACAACTTCTCGCTGGTGACGATCGGGATCGTCGCCGTGTCGCTGCTGCCCATGCTCGCGGCGCTCATTCGCGGACGGCGACGAGAGCGGCCTTACAGAGTCGATTCAGACAGCCATCGCAAATAGGCGTCGTTCCCGTCGACGATCGGCAGGACCAGGAACTCGGGCACGTCGTAAGGATGCAGCGCGCGGACGCGCTGCCACAGCGCGTCGATGCACGTGCGCGACGTTTTGATCAGGAGCTGCCGCTCCGCGTCCCGCTGGACCTCCCCCTGCCACCTGTAGATAGACTCCATCGGCGCGAGCATATTGACGCAAGCGGCAAGGCGCGCTTCCACGAGCGCAGTTGCGAAGGCCGCTGCGTCCGCGTCGGCGGGCAGCGTAGTCAATACGAGCACGTGTGGTGTTTCTGACATCGTTTCGTTCTTATCGGCTAATTGCCCGGATGAGATCGGCCGAAATCAGTGTACAAAGGAACGTTCGCGGTCCATGCCCCAGGTTTCGCCCCCAACACCACTCAGACGCCGGAAAGTGGCTCCGGCGGTGCCGTCGCTGCTCGCGCCGTGGCGTACCCGTTTGCTCAACTACGCGCTGGGATTTGTGACAATCGTGCTCGTCGTGGATGCGCTCGTGGGAGACAAGGGGCTGCTCGACACCATGCGCGCGCGGCGGCAGTACGCCCAGATTTCCGCGGATCTCGCCCGCAAGCGAAACGAGAACGCGCGGCTCCGCGAGGAGATTCGCCGGCTCAACGACGACCCGGCCGCCATCGAATCGCTTGCGCGCGAAGAGCTCGGCCTGATGCGTGACGGCGAGGTGCTCTTCATCGTTCGCGACGCGAAGCCGCGTTAGGCGCGCGCTGCAGCGCCATCAGCAGCACGGCGGACGCCGTGCCGTCCATCGTCGGCTCGTTGGTGGCGTAATCCTGCCAATCGTCGTGGTATACCGCTTCCCGGCTTTGAAACGCGGTGAAGGCGTCCGGCCGTGACAGAGTCACTCCTTTCAGAGAGCTGAAGATCGACTCCTGCACCGGGCCATCGACCAGGCCTCCTGCAACCATCTGTTTCTTGATCTGGATCGACGGGATGTGGACGTCCGAGGGAGAGACGGTGCCAAGGCCCGTGAACATCGACGTGCCCCAGGGATTCGTCCCGAACAACCAGTCGCGCTGGCGCGTCGTGAACGCGTAGTAGGCGCGCGACCCGGTCATGCGCTCGAACATCAGCCCCTGCGTCGCGAGCGCGACGACGAGATTATTGGAGCACCAGATGAACGGCACGCCGATCTGCCACGGATTACGGCGACCGCTGGCGAGCGCTGCCTCGAGACCGGACTTGTAATCATCGGCATGCGCGCCGAGTCTGAAGTGGCCGGCGTTCATGAACGGATAGAACTCGTAATGCAACGCAGCATCACGTCCCATCCATGACGTGGCGCCGATCAGGCGAGCGTAACGGCGGGCGTCCACAAGAAACGCGGATTCGCCTGTCGCGCGATAGAGTTCCGCAGCGCCCCACTCCATGTCGTCCGCCCACGTGTTCTCGTTGTATCGATAGGGCGAGCCGTACGAGTTTCCTTGTTGAACGCCTTCCTTCTCCCGGCCGAGCGCGTAAACCTCGCGGGCGGCGCGAAGGCACTCGAGCGCGAAAGGACGCTCGCGCGGAGCGTCTTTCCAGATCTGGTACGCGAGAGCCATTGCTGCGGCATAACGTCCGGCAATGTTGGCAACGCCGGTTGATTCACTGCGGTAGCGGCCAAGGCCCTGCGGCTTGCCGCTGGCGAAGTAGACGACACGGTAACTGCCCTTTCCCCAGCCGTAGTCGGACTGATCGTCCTGCGGAAGCCGCCAGCCGCTGTGATCCCGGTCGTCGCCGACCATGTGATAGAGCTCGCGCGGCGACGGATGCAGACGCAACAGCCATTCGAGCCCCCAGCGCGCCTCGTCGAGCACGTCGGCGCGCCCGTTCGGTTGCGAGCGGCCCATCTCGTCGCTTCGGTCCTTCCAGATTGCCGGATTGAGTTGATATGCGAGCAGCAATTGGGCCGTCGCATTGCTGGCGGTGATCAGGTACTTCAACGTGTCGCCGGCATCGTGCCAGCCGCCGTCTGCTCGAATGAAGCTTCCTGCCGGGCGGGGACCATCGGCGGTTCGGCCATCGAAGCGATGGCAGACGGAATCCAGATATGGGTTGTATCCGCAGCGCTGCGCGCGCATGAACCCGAGCATCGCATCGGCCGCGTCGGCGAAGACATTCGGTCCGATCGTGAACGGGTGCGACTCGACGTCCGAACCGGAGAGCCGGACGCGATAGGTGCCGCTCGTCCGCAGCTCGGAGAAATCGAGCTCTGCGTGCGCAGCAAACGAGCCCCACGCTTCGGGGACGACGCGCCGCACCGGCCCGTGCATCACGACGCGTCCGTCTCCGTTGACGACTTCAAACGACGACGGCAAATCGGTATTTGAAAACGCCATCGCGGTTTTCGTGTCACCCGGGAGGTACCCCAGCTGGTTGGCGCGCACGAATGCGCGTGGCGGGTCCGGCGCGGCGGCAAGACAAAGTGCCGTGGCGAGAGCTAGAGCTTTTCCCGCTTGACCTGATCCCACGACACTGATTCCACGCCCATGCCTTCCGCCATGAGCTGCGTGCTCAGGTCGTCGAGCGACGCGCGCGGATCCAGCCAGGTCTGGTACTTCACGGTAATGTCGTTCTTTCCCTGCGAGATCTCGCGCGGCTCGAAGACGACCTGGTTGCGGACAAAGACCGCCTCGACGCGGGTCGTCGGGAACTGGCGGCCAGGCGCGGACATTTCCACCGACATCAGACGCGCGCGCTGCGTCGCCACTCTGTCGAGCACCAGCAGCGCGATGCACAGGAATGCCGTGCCGAGCCCCGCGACGGCGAAGGCGCCGAGCCCGGTCGCCATTCCCAGACCCATCAGCAGAAAGAGGATCGTGACGTCCTTCGGATCGTCCACCGGGGTGCGGAAGCGGACGATGCCTGCGGCACCTGCGATGCCGAACGCGCGAGCGAGCGAGTTTCCAATGATGATCATCATCATCGCGCCCGACACGCACAGCAGTGTCTGGGCCTGCTCCAGCGAACGCGGACGGTCACGCGCGACAGGCTGGTGAATCGCTGTCACGAGCGCGCCAATCAACACGGCCGCTATAAGCTTCGCCAGTTCGACGAATGGCTGCAGCGGGTGCACGGGCACGACGGAAATCCTCTGGCCGTTCTCGAGCATCTGCTGGGTGATGGGATCGATCCCCGCGAGCTGCAGCGGCCACTTCAGGCCGGCCCACACGAGTCCCGCGCAGAGCGCCGCTCCGCCGATCAGGATGCGCACCTTCTTCCATGGCCATGCCGCGCGGCGCGCGGCGTCCACGGATTCGTACGTACCGAAGATATTGGCGAGGCGAGAGGCTTCGAGCACCGCCATGGCGGCGGGACGAATCGCGGCGAGCCGCAGGCTTCCGCCAAGTCGCTGGGATGTCGTATGGCCGCGCACCAGCGCGCGAATGCCCGCGCTGTCGATCGCCGGCACGCCGCTCATGTCGATGATGAGATGCCGCTGTCCGCGGCGGAACAGCTGCTGGATTTCCCTCTCCAACGCCTCGGCGGCGCCGCCCGCAACGAGCGGCTCCTGCGGCGAGAGAACGAGGCGATCGGGAAGTCGGGTGGTGTCGGCCACGGATATCGGTGTCGGAGTGGCCGAACTATACACCGACCGGCGCTATTCCGGCAGGATCGGCATGCCACGGCGCCGTTCGGGGCCGTCGCTCACGATTATCAGGTCGTCCCACTGCTGTCGCCGGAACCCCGAACCCGTCTTCGTCGTCCCCACGACCGCGCGGCACTTGAACACTTCACGCAGGCGCAACCCGCGGTGCCGCAGGTCGCGATAGTCACGGCGGATCATGAGCATGTAAACGGGCTTCCGCGGCGAGATGAAGGCGGCGACGTTTTCCGCCGTCGAGAGTTGGGCGAGCGGGCGCTCCGAGTAGTAGCGCAGGCTGGCGCGCCACTGCTCGAGTCGGTAAATGCCGATTGGAGTGTCCGGCGCTGTCAATTGCCGCACGGTGCGGCCGGCCAGCGCCGTCGGCCTGACTCGTTCGAGCGTCGGAAAGCCGATGGTCACGATCAGGCAATACGTCGCGAGCATCGTCGCGAGGACGGCCGCAGGCACACGAGGTACGTGCCATCCCACGTGTGAGGACCTTGCCAGAATCACGACCCCACCGACGGCCAGCACAAGCGGCAGGAGGATCGCCGCGGATGGAAGATCGAGATTCAACTCGAAGATCGATGTGGCGATGAACGCGCCGCCAGTCACGAAGATCGCCGAGAGCAGGAGCACGCTGGCGCGCGTAGCGAAGAACTGTTTCGATCGGCCGACCGCGGCATCCCGCCACGCCTTTGCGGCAATCAGACAACATGCGGGCGCCGCCGGATAGATGTAGTGATCGAGTTTGAACCGCGCGACACTGAAGAATCCGACAACGAGGGCGACCCAGAGCCACAGAAGCTTCTCCTCGGTCGACCACGCAAGCCCCGTCCAGCGCCGCCGCGCGACATCGACCGCGCGGCCGGTCACGACGATCGTCCAGGGAAAGAACGCGCCGAACCACGCGCGGAGATAAAACGTGTGGTTTACGGCGCGTCCGGAAAACGATTGCGGCTGGGTCAGATAGAAGACGTTCCCCGCGAGAACGTAGCCCTCCACGAAATCCGTACCGAAGCGTTCGTACATCCAGATGAACCACGGCGACGCGGCGAGCGTGGCGAGCATGAGTCCGGCGCGCCAGTGCAGTCCCCTCGTGTACGCGCGCACCGATCCGCCTGCGAGCCACGAAGCGGCGAAGAACAATCCGATGAGGACAAGTGCGACAGGGCCCTTCGTCATCACGGCGAGCGCGAGCAGCGTGTAACCCGCGTACTCGAGACGCGGCCGGCCTTCGCGCGCGGCGACGATGAGACAGGCAAGCGCGCCGAACAGGAACGCCGTGAACACCATGTCGAACAACCCGATGCTCGACAGGGCGAAAGTCGCCGGGATGGTGGCGAACATGATCGCCCCCCATTCCCCGACTTCCTCGCCGAACAGCGCGATCCCGGTGCGCCGTGTGATCACGAAGAGCGCGATGGCGGCGAGCGCGCTCGGCAGGCGCCCCGCGAACTCGGTTTCACCGAACACCACCATCGACAGTCCCTGCAGCCAGTGAAACAGCACGGGCTTGTCGATGAAGGGACGGCCGTCGAGCAGCGGGACGAGCCAACTGTTCGAATGCAGCATCTCGCGCGTCAGTTCGGCGTAGTGCGCTTCGTCCGGATCGAGAAAGGTGGTGAACCCGAGCCGCCAGAACACGATGATCCAGGCGATCGCGGCCCACCGGAGTCCGCGCAAGGCGGCGAGAGACACGCGTAGCGGGGTCGTCCAGGACGGAGGCATGGCGAGAACGGTATACCCCTATTCCACCTCAGCTGCAATTTAAAAATGCGCCTGTATGATGCGCATACGTGCTCGATCTTCTGAAAGCCGACGTGCGGGATGCGCTGCGCGGATTCGCAAAACATCCGGGATTCTTCGTCGCCGCGCTGCTTTCGCTGGCGCTCGGGATCGGCGCCAATACCGCGATCTTCAGTGTCGCCAGCGCGTTGATCCTGCGGCAGCTTCCCTATCCAGGGGCGAATCGGCTGGTAATCCTGTGGAACCGCTCGCCGGGACTCGGCATCAGCGAGGACTGGTTTTCAACGGGCCAGTACTTCGACATCAGGAATTCAGCAAGCGGTTTTGAGCAGGTCGCGATTCTCTGGGGCGCCAATGAAAACCTGACAGGCGACGGCGGTGAGCCGCAGCGGATCGGCACGTTGCGCGTGTCGTCGAATCTCTTTGGGATGCTCGCCGTGAGGCCCGTGATCGGCCGCCTCTTCACCGCGGAGGAGGACACGCAGACGCCCGCGTCAGCCGCACTCCTCGGCTATGCGACGTGGGTGCGACGCTACGGCAGCGACCCGAACGTGCTCAACCGCCGGATCGATCTGAACGCGCGCTCGTATCAGATCGTCGGCGTGCTGCCCCCTTCCTTCTCGCTTCCGCACGAAGTCGTTCCGACACTTGGCATCGCGACCGATGCGGAGATCGTCGTTCCGCTGCCGCAGGGTCCCACCGCGGCGCAGACACGCAACCGCGAGGACTACAACGTCGTCGCCAAACTGAAACCGGGCGTGACGGTCGCACAGGTTCAGCAGGAGATGGACGTTCTGACGGCGCGGCTCCGCCGTGACTTCCCTGACTTCTATCCGCCAAACGGCGGCCTGACGTTCAGCGTAGTGCCGCTGCACGAGCAGGTCGTGGGAAGCGTGCGCCGTTCCATCGCGCTGCTCGCGGGCGCCGTCGCCTGCGTGCTGCTCATCGCCTGCGCGAACGTCGCGAATCTGTCGCTCTCGCGCGCGCTCGGACGGCGGCGGGAAATGGCCATTCGCGCCGCGATCGGCGCGAGCAGCGGCCGCATCGTCCGGCAGTTGCTGACCGAGAGCGTGCTGCTCTCGGTGGCGGGTGGAGCGCTCGGCATCGTGCTGGCGTTCGCCGGGCTGCAGTGGATGCAGGCGCTCGGTTCGAAGAGCGTGCCGCGGCTGCACGAGATTCGCATCGACGGCATGGTCCTGCTGTTTACGTTCGTCCTTTCAGTTGTGTCCGCAGTCCTCTTCGGACTCGCGCCCGCGACGCGTTCGGCCAACCCGGATCTCCAGGTCGAGCTGAAAGACGACAACGGCGCGCAGGCGGGTCTCGGGCTGTTTTCGCGCGCTGCCCGGCAGCGAACGCGTAAGGCGCTCGTCGTAGCGGAACTGGCGCTGTCTGTAGTGCTGCTCGTCGCGGCGGGGCTGCTGATTCGCAGCTTCGCGCAGATCCAGCAGGTGCCGCGCGGGTTCAGGACCGACGGCGTCCTGACGCTCGAGCTCACGATGAGCGGACGCAAGTACGTGGATGTCGCGAAGATGCAGGAGACGGTGCGCGACATGTGGACGCGGCTCGGCCGCGTGCCCGGCGCGATCGCCGTCGGATCCGTCTCATCGCTACCGCTCAGCAACATGATGGCGTGGGGCCCGATTACCGTCGAAGGACGCGCCGCATCGGCGACCGAACGCTTCATCAACGTCGATCAGCGCGTCGTCGCTGGCGACTACTTCCGCGCGATGGAGATCCCGCTGCTCCAGGGACGGCTCTTCACGCCGGATGACACGCGCACCAATCCGAGGGTGGCGCTGGCGGACCAGCGAATGGTGCAAACTCTGTGGCCCGCCGGCGACGCGCTTGGCAAGCGCGTGCGCACGGGCGGGATCGACGCGAGCAACACCGCACCCTGGATCACCATCGTCGGCGTGGTCGGCGACGTCAAGCAGGACTCGCTCGATGCGGACTCCCGCATGGCGATGTACTTTCCACACTCGCAGTTGCCGGGGCGCACGCTGAACGTCGTCATTCGGACGCAGAACGATCCCGCGTCGCTGACTGCGGCCGTGCGCAAAGAGCTGCACGACATGGATCCGGATTTGCCGGTCTATAACCTACGGACCATGGAACAGCGCGTCGATGAATCATTGGCGCGCCGCAGGTTCTCGATGTTGCTCTTCACGATCTTCGCTGCGCTCGCGTCCGGGCTGGCTGCCGTAGGGATCTACGGCGTGATCGCGTTCCTCGTGACGCAGGGAACGAAAGAGATGGGCATCCGCATGGCGCTCGGTGCCACACCAAGGACGATCGCCCTTCTCGTAGTGCGACACGGACTGATAATCGCAGCCGCTGCGATCGCGCTCGGCGTGGGCGTCGCGCTCGCGGCGACGCGCGTCATGCGAAGCCTGCTGTTTGGCGTCAGCGCGGGAGATCCGGCGACGTATGCGATCGTCTGCGCGCTCGTCGCGCTGACCGCGCTGTTGGCCAGCTATATTCCGGCGAGGCGCGCCGCGCGGCTCGATCCGATGCGTTCGCTCCGCTGACTGAGAGTTCCTACTCGCGCGCGAACTCGAGCACGCGTACTAAGAACCTCACGTATTAAGAAGAGGAGGCCGGGGCGATGAGCTTCGAGCCGCAGAAGTGGTTCGTCGGGCTGATGGATTTCTTCTCGGTCCTGCTGCCCGGCGCGCTGCTCACCTACATGTTGAAGGACGCCGCGGGCCCGTTCATCCTCGGCGTTCGCTACGAGTCGCTGAGAGCGACTGAAGCCTGGGCGGTCTTCCTCGTCAGCAGCTATCTGTTTGGTCACATCGTGTTCCTTCTCAGCTCGTGGCTGGACGAGGGATACGACTGGCTTCGCGCGCGGACGCTGAACAAGCAGTTTCGCGCGCTCGCGCGCGGGGGCCGGCTCCCGAATCGACTGGTCCGCTTCATCGTATGGCTGGTATTCAAGCGCGAGCGCGATCTGGCCCTCGACCGTGCAATCGCGTTGAAGAAGAAGGCCCTCGCACCATTGGAGGCGCAATCAGCTGTCAACACGTTCCAGTGGGCGAAAGCCCTGATCACGATGCAGAGTCCGGAATCGCTGACGACGCTTCAGCGGTTCGAAGCCGACTCGAAGTTCTTCCGCTGCCTCGCCGTCGTCCTGCTCGCGCTCGAACTGCAGTGGCTGGCGCAGCCGCACCATCGCCGTCTCGCCGCGGCGGGGGCGGCGCTGCTCGTTCTTTCGCTGTGGCGGTATATGGAACTGCGCTACAAGGCGACGAACCAGGCGTATTGGACGGTCATCACGCTCGCGGGACGTGACGGAAAGACGACCCTCCCCTCGGCCGCGACCCGGCGCGACGGCCTGACCCACGCCGGGGGCGTCGTGTTCCGACAGCGCGGCGACGGCCGGGAGTACCTGCTCGTCGCAGCGACAGACAATCCGCTGGAGCGTGTGCTGCCCAAAGGACGTATCGAGGATTCAGAGGAACCATCCGAGACCGCCGTCCGCGAGGTGCGCGAGGAAACCGGTGTGTGGGCGCGGGTGCTCAATCAATTGGGGCGCATGGACCTCCCGATCAAGGGAGGCACGATCGCGGTCCAGTTTTACGTGATGGAAGCCGTCGCCGAAGGACGGCCCGAAGAGACTGACCGCCGGCATTTCTGGATGCGCCTCGAGAAGGCCGTGGCGGAAGCCACTTATCCGCAGACGCGACAGCTGCTCGAGGCCGCGGAACGCCTCAACACGTACGTGGCCAGCGCGAGTTAGTCGTTGCGAAGCGCGACCATGGGATCCACTTTGGACGCGCGTCGCGCGGGAACCACACTCGCCGCGACGGCGATCAGCCCCAGCGCCAATGCCACCGGCACGGTTGTCAGAACTACCCGAGATGTCACGCGGCTGGTCCTGTCGCAGTCCATCCGGCCCGTCGGCTTCGGCCTCTTCATCGGCGGCGGTTCAGCCGCCGGACTGGCCGCGTTGCTGCGGGCCACGCCAGCCGCCGCCACAATTGGCGAGATCGTTCACGTCCTCGATCCGGTCGCCTACGCCGTGAGTCTGGTGTGCATCGTGCCGGCGTGCGCGCTGGCCGCCTTGATTCCCGCGCGGCGCGCATCGATCCGATCAACACGCTGCGCCAGAACTAGCGGCGATTGCCTACCTCGATGTCACCATTACTTCACAGATGCGGATCGCCGACACGCTTCGGACTGGTCTGCCAGTTATCTCTCACGGCACCGTGACGCCACCACGCAGGAGCGGGCATCATCAGCGAATCGGCCAACCCCAAGACGAACGGTTCGTACAAGAGACGCAAGTCCTCTAGTCGCGCGTCAGCCTCCGCTGAACGGTCGGGATGAAGACCTGCGTGCTCCAACTGCAGGCGCAACTGTTCGAGATCTTCTGGCGACAGGCGACTGGTTGCAGTGTTTGGACTGGCCCGCAGGACCTGCGCCAGATCGACGGCGGCGTGTCTCGCAATCGCGAAGGTGACGTGCGCTTGCCATGTCGGCACGCCTTCTACTCCGACGACGACGAGCGCGGACACATCGAGCACGGTAGTCAGCGCCGATACCCACGATTGCCGTTGATGTTGCGATCGGAAAAAGGCGACGACGGGATAAGAAATGTGGCTCTCTAACAGCTCGGAGCACCAGTACTCCCAATCCCTCAAAAATTGATCCAAGGCGTTTATCTGGCCGGCCTCGGCCAATCGCCGCAGAACTTCGGCTGCGGCCGGCGGTGACCCGGCCCAGGCATCGAGCAGCGTCAGCCGGACTTCTCGCCGTGAGAACGCCTGGTACAGAACAGGAAAGTACGCGATCACCAGGCCGAGGAACCCGAAGCCCATTCCTGCTTCGGCCACAGTCAGGGAACGGGCGACGCCGGCAACAGGCCGGACATCGCCGAGACCAAGCGTGAAGAATGTCGTGCCGCTCATGTAGAGATCGTCAACGAACCGCGCGCTGCCGTCAGGCGTGGCAAACCGCGATCCGATGGACCAATGGAGCACGGCAAAGCCCAGAACCAAGCCCATCGCCCACACCGTCAACAGACCAATCAATGACAGCGGACCGTAGATCGCAAGAAAGCGCTCGCGACGGTTGTCCGAGTCGAACATCACGCCGAGGCGAGCCCATGGTGCCCATGTGCCGGCAAAATACAATCGCGCGAGACGCAGGCGCCGAGTCACTGTGCGCGGCAGCACGACGGTTTCAAAGGCGTCCCAAAGGACGACGGAAATCAGCGCCACACCAACGAGCAGAGGCAACGAGCCCACGCCTCGAATGCCTTAGGCCGTGATGAATGCGAGCAGATCGCTGTTGATCAGATCCTTATTGACGGTGACCATGCCGTGCGGCAGCCCCGGATACACCTTCAGCGTCGAGCCCTTTACGAGTTTCGCTGACAGCATCGCCGCGGCGCCAATCGGTACGATCTGATCGTCGTCTCCGTGCATAATCAAGGTCGGGACGTCGATCTTTTTCAGGTCTTCGGTGAAGTCGGTTTCTGAGAACGCCTTAATACAATCGATCACGCCTCTGAAGCCCGCCTGCATTGATTGCATCCAGAACGCATCCCGTACACCCTGAGAGACCTTCGCGCCAGGCCGATTGGCTCCGTAGAACGGCACGCTCAAATCTTTGAAGAACTGCGATCGGTCGGCCCGGACCCCTGCGCGAATCGCATCGAAGGCTTCCATCGGCAGGCCACCCGGATTGGACGCCGTTTTCAGCATCAGCGGCGGCACAGCGCCGATCAACACCGCCTTGGCGACGCGAGCCGTGCCGTGGCGGCCTATATAGCGGGCGACTTCTCCGCCGCCGGTGGAGTGACCCACGTGGATCGCGTCGCGCAAATCGAGCGCCTCAACGAGCGCGGCCAGATCGTCGGCGTACGTGTCCATCTCGTTGCCGTTCCAGGGCTGACTCGACCGGCCGTGACCGCGGCGGTCATGCGCGATGCAACGGTAACCGTGGACACCGAGAAACACCATCTGATCCTCCCACGCGTCGGCGCTGAGCGGCCAGCCGTGACTGAAGACGACGGGCTGTCCCGTTCCCCAATCCTTGTAATAGATCTGAGTGCCGTCATTAGTCGTGATCGTGTTGTGCATTCTCTCGCTGGTGGTCGAGGTGGTCATGCCGTACCTCTCTTTCGGGTTGATTCTAGTCGCAGGAGATGACGGACATGTTTCGCGATCGCATGGCCGAGCTGGAGGATCTCGCCGGCCGCGGCATCATGATTGCTCCGCCCCATCTGGAACTGACGGCGAAGATGAAAATGACGAGCGAATTCGCCATCATCAGCGGCACGGCAAACCCTGACCTCGCGCGCGCGATCGCCGATGGACTGCACGCCTCTCCTGCAGCGGCGACCGCCACTCACTTTCCGGACGGAGAGACGTCGGTTGAACTCCTGGAGCCGGTTCGTGGCAAGACGGTGTTCATCATCCAGCCGACCGGACCACCGGTGAACGATCACCTCATCGAACTACTCGCCTTCGCCGACGCCTGCCGGCGCGCGTCGGCCGCGCACGTCTGCGCTGTGATCCCGTATTTCGGCTACGCCCGATCCGACAAGCGGCACGGAAGGCGGCAGCCGATCACGGCGAGCATGATCGCGCGGCTGATCCAGGCCGTCGGCATCGATCATGTGATCGCCATCGATCTTCACGCGGATCAGATTGAAGGCTTTCTTCAAATTCCCGTCGACAGCCTGAGCGCCGTATCCGTGATGTGCGATGCGCTGCGGCCGCGCCTTCCGCGTGACACCGTGGTCGTCTCTCCGGATGTGGGCCGGCTGCGGATGGCGACCGACTATGCCGAACGGCTGGGAGTGCCGGTCGTCGTCCTTCACAAAATCCGTGAGAGCGGCAGCGAGACACATGTGGTGCATGTCGTCGGCGACGTGCGCGATCGTTCCTGCCTCGTCATCGACGACATGATCTCGACCGGTGGCACGCTCGCGGACGGCATTCGTACGCTCCTGGATGCCGGCGCCCGTCCCCCGATCTTCATCGCCGCGACACACGGATTGCTCTTGCCCGGATCGAGAGTGAAGCTGGCGATACCTGCGGTCGCGAGGGTGTTCGTGACCGACACGGTCAAGCCGGCCGAATCGGCATGGCCGGACCTGGAAGTCGTCTCAGTGGCGCCCCTGCTTGCGGAGGCGATCACGCGCGTCGTCAGTGATGGAAGAGCCGCGGAATCTACTATTCCTTGAACGTCCTGATCCGCCCCCACAGGCTCTTCGTGCCCCAGATGCCCGAACGCATGCACTCGAGCTGTACGATCTGGCTGTGATCGATGAAGAGATTCACCTCGGGGCCGTAGTTCTTGATGTACCAGGCGAACACTGCCGGATCCGCCGCCTCGAACATGACCCGCTCGAGGCCGAGCGCGATCGCAATGCGGGCGATCACGCCGGTCCGCCATGTCTTGACCTGCTCGGTAATCCCCTCTGACTCGATCATCAGGAGGTCCGCCCCGGCATCCAGAAACCGCCGTCCCTGATGGATCAGCCATTCGGCATCGCGCGTGCCTTCGCTTTCGAGTTCCGCCTCGGCCGATGCGCCACCGGCGCCGAACTGGATCCCGATTTCCGGCTTTGCTTTCAGGCCCACGCGCTTGACCTTCTCGACGAGGCGCAGCCAATCGTCGAAAGGGACCGTAATAAAGCCGCTCGACAGCTCGATGATGTCGAAGCCGAGATCCTGCGCTTCGCGCAAGTACGCATCGACGGCGCCTGAACCCTGGCCGAGCACGTACTCGATGAAGCCGCCGGTCGAGACGAGCACCTGATGCGCGTGACAGGTGTCGATGAGATGGCGCACGACATCGCGCGGCATCAGGCTGAAAGACCCGCCGGCGAACTTCAAGGCGTCGACGTACGCCCCCATCGTGTCCAGCACATCTTCGAGATATCGCGGACCCATCGGCGTGTAGTACGGCCCGCGAATTTCGGTCACGCCGACGCGCCGTGGTTTTGGCGAGCGATCGTTGATGCGAACACAGCCGAACGCGCGTTCGCCTGGCGAGGTCATCACGTCCAATCTAGGAGTCGCAAACACGGTGCCGTGGTACGGATCCTGAACCAGGATTCTCGCGATGAGCGCGGATATCAGCCTCGGCCGCAGGTTCGCCTTACTGGTCGTTGACGTGCAGCGGGATTTTTGCCCGGGCGGCGCGCTGCCAGCACCCGGCGGCGACCGTATCATCCCTGCGATTAACGCCTATCTCATGGAAGCCCAGGAGCTGTCGGTGCCGATCTACGCTTCGCGCGATTGGCATCCGGCGGTGACGACGCATTTCAAGCCGTATGGAGGCCCGTGGCCGCCGCATTGCGTACAAGGCTCCGCCGGCGCTGAGTTTCATCCAGATCTCGAGCTCCCACCGGGTGCAATCGTCATCAGCAAAGGAGAGGATCCCGAGCGGCCCGGGTACTCAGCCTTCGACGGGCACACGGCTGACGGTCAGTCGTTTCTGGACGACCTGCGCCATCGCCGCGTCGATCGCCTCTACATTACCGGGCTCACGACCGAGTACTGCGTAAAGCAGACCGCGCTCGATGCGCTGCGCGCTGGTCTGCACGTCATCATCCTCACGGACGCGATCGCGGGGATCAACGTCAGTGCCGGAGACGTGGACCGCGCACAATCCGAGATGGCGCATGCGGGCGCAGACCTGACGATCGGCCTGGCGCGGCAGGCGCCGGACGTCGTCCTCCTCGGCGTTGAATGGCAGCCGCGCGCCCTGATTCGCGCGCAATTGATCGAAGAAGGATTCGAGGTGGTGGCGACAGATACCTGGCCGATGATGCGCCGGCAGCTGACGGTCGCACCGAAGCCGCGCCTGGCGATCGTCGACCTCAAAGGTCTGCCGGATCCAGCCGCGGTACTGAACGATCTTCGCGAGTCGATGAATCCGGATCGCGTCCTTGTGCTGACGGCGATGGGGACCATTGAACCGGGAGAGGTTGAACACCTGGGTTTCCGGCACATCGATCGCCCGGTCGCCATCGGAGATCTCGTCAATACGGCAGCTCAGGTGATCCGGGCCGCGTAGTGACGACAGAGGGGGCATGATAGCCGTTCACCGTGATTGCGTTTTGCTTCGCCGCAGATTCTCGGTCTCCGCCGCCAGTCCCGCACTGATCTTCACGGCGTATGCCGGATCTGCCGGTGAAATGGCGCGCAGTGACCGCGGCAGACGATTCAGCTCCGCCTCTCTCAGGTCTCGCGCATCATCCAGCGCGACACGTCCGGCGGGCAGCCGTGTCCCTTTGTTCATGACTTGCTGCAGCAACGGCCGACCAACTGGCGGTTCGTCATGCCGCGCAATCACGTCGTGCTGGGCGACACCATCGCGTTCGACACGGAACACCTGTTTGCGTCCAGGCAGAAGCGATTTTCCCGTTGACAACTTGATGCGCCCGCGACTGGCGTACTCCACGAGCTTGTAGGCGATATCGAGCGTCGGCGCGTCCGGTGAGACACCCATCTCCGTCCCCACGCCAAAGCCGTTGATCGCGGCGCCAGCGGCAATCAAGTGGGCAATGTCGTCCTCGTCGAGGTTGCCGCTGGCGAAGATACCCACGGATCGAAGTCCCGCCTCGTCCAGCATGGGCCGCGCGCGAATCGACAAATCGAGCAGGTCGCCGGAATCCAGACGAACGGCGCTGACGCGGAAATCCGGACCGAGTGCCTTCTCAAGATCGATGACCTTCTGAACCCCCGCGAGTGTGTCGTACGTGTCAACGAGCAACACCGTGTCCGGGTACTGGCGCGCAAACGCGCGGAACGCTTCGTATTCATCGTCGTGCGCCTGGATGTAGCTATGCGCCATCGTTCCACTGACGCGCAGCCCGTACGCCTGCCCCGCCGCGACGTTCGACGTGGCGTGGACGCCTGCGATATGGAATGCACGCGCAGCTTTCAGCGCCGCATCCGTGCCGTGCATCCGTCGCAAACCAAAGTCGATGACCTGTCGTCCCTGGGCCGCTTCGACGATGCGCGCCGCTTTCGATGCCAATACTGTCTGAAGATGAACCTGATTCATCACGATGGCTTCGACGAGCTGCGCCTCTGCTATCGGCGCGACGACTTCCAGAATCGGTTCGTCGGCGAACAGCGGCGTCCCTTCGGGCATCGCGTACACGTCACCGGTAAACCGCAGCTGTTTCAAGTACTGCAGGAACCGTCCTGAGAATCGTCCCAATGAGTCGAGGTACGTCAGAGCCGCCGCATCGAACCGCAGCGTCTCGAGAAATGTCAGCACATCGTCCAGGCCACAAGCGACCAGATAGTTCCGCCGTTCTGGAAGGCGACGCACGAAGAGGCTGAAGACAGCCTGGCTGAACATCTCCTCTTCGAAGTAGGCCTGCGCCATCGTCAGCTCGTACAGATCAGTCAAGAGCGCGGGACTGAAGGGCGCCATCGAACGGGTCGGGTGCAATTACCGGCGCAGAGTTGTTCCGTGTACGTGGCTCGTCACTTGCACCATCCACACGGCTAAGAAGTGAGGCGAACATGGCGGACGAAAACCGCGACGAAACCAAGCCGAATCCTCAGAACGAGTACATGAGAGGTGGCAAGGGCCGGAAGGATGAGGTCGGCGGCTCCGGCATCTACCCGGCGTCGTCCCCAGACGCGCCAGCCGATGCCGAACTGCGGAGCGAAGGTGAGCTCGTCAGCCACAGGGGCCCGAAGCAGAAACCCGATCAAAGCTCTGGCTCGAAATAACGGCTCGACTGCCTACGCGGCCGTGGATTGCCGCGCGCGCTCCACGATCTCGCGGATTGCGGCGACCACGAGATCGGGCTCGTCGAACTGGATCCAATGGCCGCTCTTCGTCGCCACCATGTGGCGGCCTTGGAATGACAGACGCGCGAGCTGGCGATGCTGTGCGATCGTGTCCGGCGTGTGATCGCCGCTCGAGATGATCACGAGCGGGACATCTGCTAGAGAGGTGACGCGACTCACAGCCGCCGTCATCTCTTCGAGCGCCCCGAGGTGATCCGCCATCGCGCGAAAACATTTCGGCTGACACCAGAGTGCCTGCACGACCGGGTGCACATCGGGTGGGAGCTTCCTCACCTCGCCGACCAGCCGCTCCAGCGTGCGCGCGGCGGTTGGTCCGAAGATTCGGACGAAATTGCGCGGAACGCCAGGGGCGCCCCCGGTCAACAGGGCGAGACACGCGCGGACCACACCCAGGCGCGCGAGGAGCGCCCCGATACGCGACAGCTGAATGCCGCCCCAGAGCAGATGCGCCTGTTGTCGTGTGATCCGATGCCATTCGCTCGGTGGATCGAGCAGCACGAGGCCCGCGATGTCGGCGGGGTACTCGGATGCGTAGGCGCACACGAGAAACGCACCAAAGGAATGGCCAACCAACACCGCAGGTCCGCCGGTCGCCGCATTGGCGAGCACGCCTCGCAGCTCGGTGACCATCCGCGTGACGGTCCGTGGCGTTCGCGCTGGATCACTCCAGCCCAGGCCAGCGCGATCGTAGGCGCAAGCGCGCGTGAACGCCGAGACGTCACGGAGCACGCGCGCCCAGCTCAGTGACGAGGCCGCGATACCGGATTCGAAAACGACCGTCGGCCGGCCATTGCCAGCGCAAACGAGGTGCAGATGCTGTCCGCTCACATCGATCATTTCGCCGGGCGCGGCATACTGGCGAGCGCCGCGTCGAGCGCCGACGAACTGGTAGACCGCGCCCGCAGCCAGGAGAGCCAGGACACTTCCGATCAGGAGCATGATCATGGCGGAGCTCTCATTCTGCTGAATGGCCGCTCGGCTCCTTTCGATGCCGTCACCCTCGATGTCGAACCGTTCTCACGCTGCCTGCGTTGCGTGGTCGATGCCGCGCTCCGAGAATCATGCGGTTGTGGCGTCTACCTCCGACGGGCGACCGACTCCCCTGATTCGCGATCCGCGTTGACGTGAACGTCCGACAGCAAAGCCATCAAATCACTGACGCGAGTCGCGTCCAGATGCTGAACCGCCGCGGCGATCGCGTCCCGGAGCGCCGGCGTCGCGTAAGGTGCGCTCAATTCGTCGAATTTCTCCCGAACGAGCTCCCATGACATGGCGGGCGTTCCGAGACCCGCATAGCCGACCACCTCTTTCGCGTACCGTCGCCCATCAGCCATGGTGAGCGTGATGCGGCAGGGCATCGCCTCCGGAAAGCGGGCGGAATAGTCATCGGAGGCGTGGACCGAAATCCGATGCAGCAGTTCCTGAACATCATTCCGCAGGATTCGCTCTGGCGTGAATTGGTTCGGTGAGACCCTGTCGTCCAGGAGCGCGACGGCGATGAGGTATGGCAGGCTGTGATCCGCCTGCTCTTTGGTGTGCACGATCCGCTTGTCCCCTTCTTCGCCGCCGCCGATGATCTTGAACGCAACATCGAAGATCTCGACATCCACGTGCTGCACGTCGGACGCGTGAATCCCGTGCTCACGCTTGATCTCGAGAGCGACATCGATCGCGGTTTGCGCGTGCGTCTCAGCATTATGGCGCTTGATGATCGTGCGCGTGACGCGCTCGAGATCCTCGTGTGCCCAGTCGATAGTGAAATGCCCGGCAATCACTTGCATGAATCCCTTGTGGCCTTCCAGCACTTCGCGTGGGCCGGTCACGCCGCGGCGGGCCAGGAAGGCCGCGCGCACGCAGTTGGCGGCGGTGTTGGGATAGGCGAGACCTTTCCAGTGCGACAGCCGGCCCGTTCTGGTCACCCGCAATGCATTGAAGGCGGTGCCGCTGATCGCGATCGCGTTCGCCGCAGCCTCGGTGTCGAGTCCCAGCGCGCGTGAGACGCCGGCCGAGACGGCGTAGGCGCCTTGTGTCATGTGATCAAACCCCTTGGCCCGAACGGGCGCCTCATCGCATAAACGGCACTGCACCTGGTACGCCACCGCTAGCGCCGTGATCAGGTCGCGGCCGGTGCCCTTCGCGTACTCGATCGTGGCCAGCACCGCCGACAGGTTGTCGCTGGGATGACAGGTCTCACCTTGCGCCAGGTAGCTATCGGTGTAATCGAGATAGCGGATCAGTGTGCCGTTGTAGAACGTCGCATGGTCCGGCGCCGCCGTTCCGCCTCCGATCAGTGTGCAGGGGCCGCCATGGTCGAATTCGTGGACGTATTCGCGTACGTGCCGTACCGGCTCACCATCCAGTGCGCCGATCGCGCATCCGAGGGCGTCGAGCACGCGAATCTTGAGGTGTTCCCGCGCCGTGTCGGAGAGCGTCTCGTATGAGGCCCCAACCGCGAATTCCGCGAGACGCTCGACTTCTGTCATCGTTCGCCTGATCACATGGGCAGCGGGATCGTCTCCGTCTTGCCTTCTGCCGGCCACACGACCGTTTGGAGCACCGCACTGTCGTCGACGGCTTCGAGCTCGTGAACGATTCCATGATCCAACGCCACAATACGACCCATCGGGAGATCGAACGTGCGCCCTTCGGCACGCAGCAGGATATGGCCGCTGACGATCTGAATCGATAACCGACCATCTGTTCGATGGGCCGGAATCTTCCTGTGTGCTTTGAGTGCCGTCAGCACGATGCGGAAGTCGTCGTACTTGACGAGCGTCTTGGCGTTCTGGCCGCTCTCCCATTCGGGTTCTCGATGCAGCTGCTCCAGCTCTCGGGCGAGATCGAACTCGAGAAACGGCGCCGCCATTGGTTGCGGATGGGGTCTTCGGTGTTTCGCTTCTGCCTGAAGGACGTTGGGCATGAGGTAGCCTCCGAATCTTCGAAATAGCCCAATACAAAGACGGTTCCGCAAAGCGGCGTGCTCAGCTTACCAGCACGGTTCGGACGGGTGGCATCCCATTCGCAAGCGTGCCACGAGGAGGTTCACCATGGCAACGCGTCGAACGCAAGAGGCCGACACGACGAGTCCAGGTACTGGAGGGACGGCGAAGCGGCAGCCGAAAGAGACGCGCCGCGAACGACAGCCGCAGGAAGGTAGTCCGGTGAGCCAGGACGACAGGCTGATTGGGGCCGAGCGATTCCCGCGCAAGGGCGATGAAGATGAAGAAGCGGAGTGACCTTTCCCTCAACTTCAGATTCCGCCGAAGCAGAGATACTTGATCTCGACAAACTCCTCGATCCCGTACTTCGAGCCCTCGCGGCCGATGCCGGACTCCTTCATCCCGCCAAACGGCGCGACCTCTGTCGAAATGAGGCCCGTGTTGATGCCGACGATTCCATATTCCAGCGCTTCGGCCGCGCGCCAGATGCGCGTGATATCACGGCCGTAGAAGTAGGCGGCCAGACCGAACTCCGTGTCGTTGGCGATGGCCACAGCCTCCTTGTCACTCGCGAACCGAAACAGCGGTGCCACGGGACCGAACGTCTCCTCCCGAGCCAGGACCATGCCTGTCGTGACATCCGTCAGGACCGTCGGCTCGAAGAAACGCCCGCCGAGACGGTGTCGATGGCCACCTACCAGCACTCGTGCACCCTTCGACGTGGCATCGCGAACGTGGTGTTCGACCTTCGCCATGGCGCGATCGTCGATCAGTGGCCCTTGCGTCACGTCCGGATCGAGCCCTGGCCCCACGCGCAGTTTGCCGACCGCCTCTGCGAGCTTTCGCGCAAAGGTGTCATAAATATCCTCCTGCACCAGCAGCCGATTGGCGCAGACGCACGTCTGGCCGCTGTTGCGATACTTCGAGGCGATCGCTCCATCAACCGCGGCATCGATATCCGCGTCATCGAACACGATGAATGGCGCATTCCCGCCGAGCTCTAGTGAGAGCTTCTTGACGGTATCGGCGCACTGTGCCATCAGCAGCTTCCCGGTTGAGGTCGATCCCGTGAACGAGAGTTTCCGGATAGTGGGATTGGATGTCAGCTCTGCGCCAATCTCGGTTGCCGATCCGGTGACGACGTTGAAGACGCCTTTCGGAAGACCCGCGCGACTGGCAAGCTCCGCGAGCGCGAGAGCCGAGAACGGCGTCTGCGAGGCTGGCTTCAGCACAACCGTGCAGCCCGAAGCAATGGCCGGCGCCGTCTTGCGCGTCACCATCGCCAGCGGAAAGTTCCACGGGGTGATACAGCCCACCACGCCAATCGGCTGCTTGAGCACGACAAGCCGCTTATCAGCCTGATGCGGCGGAATCGTGTCGCCGTAGACGCGCTTCGCTTCCTCGCCGAACCATTCGACGAAGCCCGCGGCGTAGGCCACTTCTCCGCGCGACTCCACGAGAGGCTTGCCCTGCTCGATGGTCATCAGCCGCGCGAGGTCTTCCTGGTTCGCCATCATCAGGTCGAACCAGCGTCTCATCGCCGCCGCTCGCTCCTTTGCCGTTGTGCTCTGCCACTCTGGGAGCGCTCGTCGAGCCGCTTGAATGGCGTCTCGTGTCTCAGCCGCGCCCAATTTGGGCACCGCTCCGATGCGATCGCCTGTGGCCGGATTGTCGACCTCGATGGACCCCACCCCCGCGCTGACCCATGCGCCGTCCAGATAGCACGCCTCGCGGAAGAGCCTGCGGTCCGCCAAGACCGAATCGATGGGAGTGGCTGAGCGGGTAGTCATCGTGCTCTGCTCGCGTGTAATCTTTTTACGTCCTGCGTCTTTTTCGGCAACGGACATTATCGCCTCCGAAATCCGTCG
>DASPXV010000083.1:0-2467 GCA_035637115.1 Vicinamibacterales bacterium | reverse complement strand
TCAAGCCGAGCGACCCCGCCACGCTGGGCGCGATTGCAATCGTATTCACGCTGGTCACGGTGGTTGCGTGTCTCATCCCAGCGCGTCGCGCGACGCGCCTGGATCCGTTGGCCGCGTTGCGCGTGGAGTAGCGTCGCGGTTCGCCGTTCGAGCTATGCCCCGATCGCGCGAGACTGTTTCGGCGACAGCCACTGTCGCGCTGCGATCAGGTCTCGGGACAAACAGGAGGAAAGGAGAAAGGGAGTTCTTTTTGAAAGAGATTCTCCCGTTCTCCCATTCTCTGTTTTCTCTAGTCAGAATTCAGCGTGACAGTGAATGTCGTTGATTGATGACAGGCTTAGAGAGCAGGTGTTTCCCATGTGGCAGGACGTTCGGCACGGCTTTCGGATGCTGGCGAAGAGCCCGGTCTTCACGCTGACGATCGCGCTGACGCTCGGGCTCGGCATCGGCGCCAACGCCGCGGTCTTCAGCATTGTCAACGCGCTGCTGCTGCGACCACTTCCGGTAGCCGACCCGTTCAATCTGTACATCCTCGGCGTCGCACACCCCGGCAACGAACAGCCGCACCCGGTGTCGTACGCGGACCTCGTCGACTACCGCGACCGGAGCGGCGTTTTTTCGGACCTGGCGGCGTATGAAATCAACTTCGCGGGACTGAGCAGCGACAACCGCGCCGAGCGCATCACGGTCGCGTACGTCACCGGCAACTTTTTCTCCATGCTTGGCGTGGGCGCGTCACCCGGACGTCCGGTGCTGCCGTCGGAAGGCGCGACATTCGGCGCCGATCCAATCGTCGTGCTCGGGCGGAGCTACTGGAAGAAGCGCTTCAACGCCGATCCGACAGCCGTCGGGCGTCGAGTGCTCGTGAACGGCCGCCCATTCGTCATTGCCGGCGTGGTGCCCGAAGGGTTCCACGGCGTGTACGCGCTCGTCGAGTTCGACGCCTACATGCCGCTGGGCATGATGTTTCCCGCGAACACCTACAAGGACCTGATCGAAAAGCGCGACAACCACGATTTGCATGCGATGGGCCGGCTGAAGCCGGGACTCACGCGCGCGCAGGCGCAGGCGAAGCTGGACCTGATGGCGCGTCAACTCGAGCAGCAGTACCCGGCGACCAACAAGGCGGTGCGCCCCGTGCTGATTCCCGAGCGGCTCGCGCGTCCCGAGCCGAACGCGGCCAACAGCAATCCGCTGGTCGCGGGCGTGTTCCTGTTTCTCGTCACGCTCGTCCTGCTCGTCGCGTGCGTGAATGTGGTGAACCTGCTGATGGTACGTGCGACCGTGCGTCAGCGCGAGCTCGCGGTGCGCGCCGCGCTCGGCGCCGCGCGCGGACGGCTGGTGCGGCAGATGCTCACCGAGGGGTTGCTCCTCGCGATCGTCGGCGCGCTCGCCGGAGGCATTCTCGGCCGCTGGCTGAGTGTCCTGCTGATGCGGATCAGGATTCCCGCGGATATCCCGATTCGGCTGGAGTTCGGTTTCGATTGGCGCGTGTTCGCCTACATCGCGGTGATTGCGCTCGGCACGGGTCTTTTCGTGGGGCTCGTGCCGGCGCTTCGCGCCTCCCGCGCCGACCTGAATGACGTGCTGAGAGAGGGGGGCCGCAGTATGGCCGACGGCAGCGGCCGCCACAGGCTGCGGAGCATCCTGGTCGTTTCGCAGGTCGCCGTGTCGCTGATCCTGCTGATCGCCGCGGGACTGTTCGTCCGAAGCGTCCAGCGCGCGCAGTCCGTCGACCTCGGCTTCGATCCGCATCACGTGCTGACCCTGTCGATGGATGTGTCCCAGCTCGGGATCGACGAAGCGCACGGGCGTGCGTTCTACCAGGACGTCGAATCGCGCATCCGCACGCTGCCCGGTGTGGAATCCGTCACGTACGCCTTCTCCGTGCCCTTCGGCTACTACAACTCGAATGACTACGTCGAGGCGGAAGATCATCCGGTCCCGACGGATCAGCGAAAGCCCAGCGCGGCCTACAACCTCGTCGGGCCGGACTATTTTCGTATGCTGAAGATCCCGCTCGTGCGCGGACGCGGCTTCACCAACCAGGACGACCAGCGCGCGCGGCGGGTCGCCATCGTGAATGAGGCCATGGCCCGTCTGCTGTGGTCGGGCGAGGATCCGATCGGCAAACGGTTCAAGGCGGCAAACGACGGCGTCACACGTGAGGTCGTCGGCGTCACGCGCACGGGGAAGTACCGATTCATCTTCGAGGATCCAGGCCCGTACTATTTCGAGCCCATCGCCCAGCATTACGAGGCGCTTCGCGTGCTGCACATCCGCACGACGGGCGACCCGGAGGCTATGGCGCCTGGGGTCGAGAAGCAGATCCGCGCGCTGAACCCCGCCCTGCCCGTCTACGACGTGCGTTCGCTCGAACACACGCTCGACGGACCGAACGGCTTCTTCCTGCTGCGCATGGGCGCGATGTTCGGCGGCGCACTCGGGCTGCTCGGCCTGCTGCTCG
>DASPXV010000082.1:0-3805 GCA_035637115.1 Vicinamibacterales bacterium | reverse complement strand
CGTTGCTCGACCTATCCAGATAGCCAGCAGCCACCATGGCGCGAACGCGAGGCTTATGACTGCCCAGAACAGGAACTCGGTCTCCGTGAACCACTCCATAGCGACAACGGAGACGATGACCAACACGATCACCTCTAGCAGCCCGTGGTGAAAGTCGGGCTGCTAGCAGCCCCGCCTTAGGTCATTCGGCAGCGTTCCAAGCCAACCAGGATCAGTTCACTCAAGATGAAACGCACCGCCGCTCCATTCTTCCGGAGCGATGTCGGCGATAGTTTGGGTGAAGTCCCAGCGGTGGCCACAAAAGTCCTGAGCATTGTATTGGCGCTCACCGTAGGGCTGGTCTTTCGGTTCGGTGAGGATGATGGCTCCATTCTGCCGCGCACGCTCACAGTGACCCTCGGCGTCCTCGATCCGGACCTGAACGATATGTGAGTTGTTCGGCGCGACCTTGCCTTCGGCGATGGTGAAGCAGCCGTCTCCGGCTTTCATCTGGATGCGGTGATTGGCGATGCGCAGGCGGATAGTAAAGCCGAACGCCTTTGATAGCCAATCAGCTGCTGCGCCAGGGTCGGGATAAATAAGCACAGGGATCACGCTGCAGGGTGGTACCGAGCGATTGAGTCGCATCTGGGAACTTTAGCAAAGGTATCGCTTAAGGAATCGACACGACCGATCGACCGTACTAGACTCTGCCCATGGCGATGGGAAAACGACCGCGCGACCGGCAGCCGACGATGTGGGTGCCGACGACCGAGCTCCCGACGTCGGCCAGCCATCCGTTCTACGCGCGTCTGAATCAGTTGCTGCGTGACCGCGCCTTCGATGACTTTGCCGAAACGCAGTGCCGATCGTTCTACGCCGAGACCATGGGCCGTCCGGGGTTGGCGCCGGGGATCTATTTCCGATTGTTGCTGGTCGGGTACTTCGAGGGCCTCGACTCCGAGCGGGCCATCGCTTGGCGCGCGGCGGACTCCCTGACGCTGCGGGACTTTCTCGGGCTGATGCTGCCGGACGCGCCGCCGGATCACTCGACGATCTCACGCACGCGCCGGCTCATTGATCTGGAGACGCATCGCGCGGTCTTCACGTGGGTGCTCACGCGGCTCGGAGAGGCCGGCTTGGTGAAGGGGAAGACGATCGCCATTGACGCGACGACGCTTGAAGCGAATGCGGCGCTGCGGCACATAGTGCGCCGGGACACCGGCGAGAGTTATCAAGACTTTCTGACTCAGTTGGCGAAGGCTTCGGGCATCGAGACGCCCACGCGCGCGGACTTGGCGCGGCTCGATCGCAAGCGCAAGAAGAAGGGATCCAACAAGGACTGGACGTCGCCGTCCGATCCGGATGCGAAGATCACCAAGATGAAGGACGGCCGCACGCACTTGGCGCACAAAGCCGAGCACGCCGTGGATCTCGACACGGGCGCGATTGTCGCCGTGACGATCCAGGGCGCCGATGTAGGCGACACGCAGACGCTGCCCGAGACGTTGGCCGACGCGGTCCAGCAACTCGATCAGGTGACCGACGGGGACGGCGAGCCGGTCGCCGTGGCCGACGAGATCGTGGCCGACAAAGGCTGCCACAGTCGTGCGGTGATCCTCGAGCTCAATACGCACGGATTCCGGACCTACATCAGTGAGCCCGACCGTGGCCCGCAATCGTGGATCGATCAAGAGGAGGCACGCGCCGCGGTCTACGGCAATCGTCGCCGCATCCGCGGCGAGCGTGGCAAGCGGTTGTTGCGCCGCCGAGGTGAACGGGTCGAACGCAGCTTTGCGCACACCTACGACACCGGCGGCATGCGCCGGACGCATCTGCGCGGCACCACCAATATCCTCAAGCGGGTGCTGATCCACGCCAGCGGCTTCAATCTCGGTTTGGTCATGAGACACCTGCTCGGCATCGGGACCCCGCGCGGCTTCCAAGGCCGCCTCGCGGCGCTCGTCGCGCTCCTCGTCAGTCTCTACCGCGCGATCACCTGGATGGTCAGCGTGCCATTGGTCGTGCTTGCCGATCGCGATCGCTCGCGGACGCCCCGGCGGCGCCCGATTACTTTAACGGGCGGTCGATTGAGAACCGGCACTTGTACCTCGGGCTGCTAGAGCCGGTGCTTAGCGTTCGTGCCGCCTCTAGAAGCAACCGACTTTTGCCAGCCCCTCCAGGAGCCTTCAAAAGGAGTAACGTTTCTGGTCCGCTGATGAAGTCGATGATCGACTTGATCTGCGTCCCTCGTCCCAGAAATGGGCCGCGATGGTTGAACAGCGCGCCCCCAGACTGAAGTTGGGGTGCAAAGAACTGGTCATACGGCTGAAAGATGGAGTACCGGCTTCGCAGGTCCCCTCGATCCTTCGCACTTGAAAGCGCTGCTTGCACCTTCGCCGACACCCGATCGAGCGACTCTCCTGAAGCCAGCTTGTCGTACGTTGCGACACTGCCGACTTCGGTCAGGAAAACCTCCAATTGATCCCGCTCTTCGGCCGTGAGGTGCGGATCTATCGGAATCGCGAATGCGAGTATGGGAATGCCACGGCTGCGAGCCTCACGGAATTCGGCGTGCGTATAGGAAACGCCCTGTGGAAGCAGCGAACCATAGCGAGGGCCGACGAGCAACACGACGGCTTCCGCTTTTCGAATCTCGCGGAGGCATACGTCAATCGGAGGCTGGGCCTGTGCTCCGAACTGCTCCATCGCGTCGACGGCATACCCGGTCTTTTGGAGATCGGAGATAACTTGACGTCGCGTCGCCTCGAGCCCCTGTGAAACAGAGCTCACGAATACTCTGATCACTTCAGGATCTCCGCCGTCAGATCTGGACCCATGATGAGCGGCGCCCTGTGGAAGCGTCACACCTGACTGAGAATTCCACCTGACCTGTTCGCATCAATGACTCCGAATTCCTTGGGCACCACGAGAACGACGGCATCGCGTTGTTCGTTCAGCGCGTCGAGCGCGTCGAGGAGAACGGCGCGAGCGACAGAGTAGAGGGTGTTGATGACGGCGGGTTGCGTGCCATCCATTCGAGGACGGCTTCGCCCTCTGCCGGTGATCGACCGGGACTTGTCAGCAGATCCACAGCCGCCTGACTTGGGGCGACGTACGTGACGCCATAATCTGTCCGAGTCCGCTCGAACGCGATCTCGTCGAATGGCGTCAATAGCATCACGTTAGCGCCGGTTTCAGTCGCGGTGAGGTTCAGCTCACTCGCCGCGTCATCTGGATCATCCACGTACAGCATCGCCAATCGCGCTGGGGCGATCGGTGCGAGGCGATTCGCTGCAAGCGAGCCAGTAACCGCATATCGCCCGCGGCGGGTCGTGAGCCGGCGGAGCAGGTTCGAGACACCACGAGGGTCAAGGAATGACCGCGCTTCATTGCTCTTCAGGACGGAATAGTCGTCGGCCCATCGTCGAATCATGCGGGCGCGATCTACTACTTCGACAGGACCACGACTCTTACGAGTGACCAGGCCCTCTCTGTCGAGCCAGTCGACGAGGCGTGAGGCGTAACTGATGTCCACGCCGGCCTTCATGGCCAGATCCGAAACGGCGATTGGTGGAGCAAAGTCGCAGAGGGCCCGGACAACGCGGCCGGCCTTCGCTCCGCGCAGGGAACGGCTGCCTTTCTCGACTGGTTTCGGGTCCGTCGTCGCGCCGTCGGTTTCGATGAAAAGACCTGGCCTCGATAGAACGAGTCGGACGTTTCCGGTGAGGTCCAGATAGTTCAGGTTCTCTTCGACAAGGCGGCGTTTCGCGCTCGGGGTGAGGAACTCGGTCATGACCACGCCGGGGCGCCCGTCCGGACCCTC
>DASPXV010000081.1:0-51774 GCA_035637115.1 Vicinamibacterales bacterium | reverse complement strand
GAGCGGCAGGTCCTCCTGGGCGGAGGCGGCGGCGAACGCGATCGCCGCTCGACTATCCTCTTCACACAGCGTCGGAAAATCAGCGAGAGTTTCAGCGGTCGTCGCCCCTTCCGCCTGCGTTCGTCGGTCGCGCAGCATAGCGCCAAGCCGGTCTGCCGAAAACAATCCGAATGGCCAAGCGGAAGGTCACGCAGATGGTATTCTAATACCATGCGATCTACCATTGACAGGGCAGGGCGTGTGGTCATCCCGGCTGCCATACGGGAGCGCGCGGGGCTCACTCCAGGCACCGCTCTGGAAGTGACGGCGGACGAAACCGGTGTCCGCATCGAGCGCGTGGCTCCCGGTCCGAAGCTGGTGAAGATTGGCAAGCGGCTGGTGGCGCGCCCGACAGCACCAGCCGAAGACAGGCCGACCCTGGACGCCGCGTCACTGATCGAGGAAGAACGCAATCGATGGCCCTGAGTGCGTTTCTGGACACGAGCGTGATTCTCGCCGGCCTCATCGACCTGGGCCCCCAGAGTGCGCCCGCGCAATCGCTTCTTCACGCCGCTGCGGAAAAATCCATCGCCCGGCCCGCCACGGCCTGGCACTGCTGCCTCGAGTTCTTTTCGGTGGCGACGCGGCTCCCGCCCGAGTTTCGCCTCACGCCCGCGGACGCCGTTCATCTCGTCGAAGACGAAGTCTTCGGGCGGATGAGCGTGCACGACTTGCCTGCGGGGGATCGTCTGGAACTGCTGCGAACGTGCGCACGCGATGGCGTCGCGGGCGGGCGCATCTACGACGCGCACATTGCCGAAGTGGCACGCGCGTCGCGTGCCAACGTGATCGTGACCGATAACCGGCGCCATTTTCTTGCGGCACTTCGGCACGGCATCCGGGTCGAGACACCAGCCGAATTCCTCGCGGGGTTGAAGAAGACCTCGTAACCCGATTCGTCCTACGGGCCGACCCGGCTCCCTGCGTCGCTCGAGGCGGTCGCGGCTGTTCGCAGCTGATACGCGGCGGCAGCGATGATGTCGCGGTTGGTGGCGGGACTCGCGACGGTACCTCCCGTGCCGGCGTGCAGCACGGCACGCGCGACTTCGTCGCTGTCCGTAATCCACCGCGACATCGCCCCGCGAATCAGCATGAACGGCTTCATCACCGCGTCTCCCCAGTACGGTTACTCGCGCCCGACGGTCGGGTAGATGTAGCCGGGACGGAAGACGTTCAGCCCCGCGCCGAAGGTGGCCTCGAGATCGCGCTCCGTCTCCGCCTTGATCCTTGCCCATGCCTGCGAGCTGTGCAGCGCCGCGCCGTGGCCGCTGATGAAACAGAACCGCACTGCGGGATTCGCAACGCTCGCAACCCGCGCATGCCATCACGTAGTCGTGAGTGATCTCCCGATACTACGCTTCGCCGCTCGCCTGGTACCACGACAACCCGAGCGCGCAAAGCACGACGTCCGCGCGCGTGCCCGTCAGCGGTGAAAGATCATGAAATTGGAATGCTGTGCGACGACGAGCCGCTGATGCTGATGCTCGAGCGGGCGGCGGCTGACGGCGACGATTTGATCTGAACCGCTGGTCCTTCAGCGCCTCGCGGACGATGGCGTCGCCCAGAACGTCCGTCGCACCGAGGACGACGGCGTTCACGCGACGGTTTCGTGCTCGGTGTCGTTGTCTTCCGCGCGCGACCCGGATCCGTTCGGCGCTTTCTTGCGGCGCGGACGAATGTCGTGCCGCTTGATCATCTCGTTGAGCGTCGTCGGCTTGATGTGGAGGAGCTCCGCGGCGCGCTTCTGCACGCCGCCAGCGGCCTCGAGCGCCGATTCGATCAGTCCGCGCTGGAACGACGCCTCGGCGTCACGGTACGAAATGCCTTCCGGCGGGACGACGAACTGCGGCATCTGGAAGCGGCGGCTGCTCCGCACGTTCTCCGGGATCATGTCCGCGTCGATACGGGTTCCTGAAGTCAGGACGGTGGCGCGCTCGATGACGTTCTCGAGCTCGCGGACGTTGCCCGGCCAGTCGAAGTCCATCAGCAGATCGAGCGCCTCGGCGGACAGCTCCAGGCCCGGCTTGTTGTTTTCCTCGCCGTACTTCTCCATGAAGTGCTGCACGAGGAGCGGAATGTCGTCCTTGCGATCGCGAAGGGCCGGCAGCTCCACGGTGATCACGTGCAGCCGGTAATACAAATCCTCACGGAACCTGCCTTCCTGCATCATGCGCTGCAGGTCGACGTTAGTGGCAGCGATGATGCGCACGTCTACCTTGATGTTCTCGACGCCGCCGAGGCGCATGAACTCGCGCTCCTGGATGACGCGCAGCAGCTTGGCCTGCGTTTCCACCGGGATGTTGCCGATCTCGTCGAAGAAGATCGTCCCCTTGTCGGCGAGCTCGAACAGACCCTTCTTCGGGTACACGGCGCCCGTGAAAGCCCCCTTCACGTGGCCGAACAGATTGGACTCGAGAAGATCCGGCGGAAGGTTGCCCGAGTTCACCGTGATGAACGCCCGGTCCGCTCGCGAAGAGTTCTGGTGCAGCGAGCGCGCGACGAGCTCCTTGCCCGTGCCGCTTTCGCCGTTGATGAGGATCGTCGTCCGGCTCGGCGCCGCCTGGATGATCAGGTCGAACACCTGGCGCATCCGGGAGCTCTTGCCGATGATGTCGCCGAAGCGGTTCGCGTGCGCCTGGAGGTTCTGGCGCAGCGCGCGATTCTCAGCGACCAGCCGGCGCTGCGCGAGCGCGTTGCGCAGCACGACGAGCACCTCGTCGTTCTTGAAAGGCTTGCTGATGTAGTCGTACGCGCCGCGCTTCATCGCGGCGATCGCGTTTTCGACCGACGCGAAGGCGGTGATCATCAGCACCGGCAGGTCGTCGTCGATCTTCTTGATTTCGTCGAGCGCGGTGACCCCGTCCATGCCCGGCAGCATCACGTCGACGATCGCCGCGTCGAATGGCATGGAGCGAATGAGATCGAGTCCCTCGGCAGCCGTGGCGGCGAGGCGCACTTGGTAGCCCTCGCGCGTCAGCAGCGTCTCGAGGATCTCGCGCATGATCTCCTCGTCGTCAATGACCAGGATATTGCTCATCGCGCTTACACGCTCCGCGCCTGCGGCTCCCGCGCGGCTTCCGCGAGCGGGAGGCGGATCGAGAAGCGCGTGCCCTGCCCGACCTGACTGTCGCACGTGATGGTTCCTCCGTGCTCGTGGACGATTCCGTAGGTAATCGAGAGACCGAGGCCGGTGCCCTTGCCGATGTCTTTCGTGGTGAAGAACGGATCGTAGATCCGCGAGAGCTGCTCGGGCGGAATGCCGGAACCCGTGTCCGCGATCTCGACAAACGCCCCGTCGCGATCCTCGCGCGTCACGATCGTGAGCCAGCCCCCCTTCGGCATCGCGTCGCGCGCGTTGAGGAAGAGGTTCAGAAACACCTGCTGCAACTTGTGCTCGATACCCTGGACGATTGGCGAGGAGACCGCGAGCTCTTTCCGCACCTGGATGCTGCCGGTGCGGAACTGGTGCTCGAGCAGCGACAAGACGTCGTTGATCACGGCGTTGATGTCGCACGGTCCGCTGTCGACCTGCGCCGGCCGCGCGAGGTTGAGCAGCCCGTTCACGATCTTGGCGGCGCGGAACGTCTGGCGCTCGATCTTCTCGAGGACCTTCGTGGACGGATCGTCCGCGGGCGCCTGCTGCAGCAGCATCTGCGTAAAGCTCGAGATCCCGGTCAGCGGCGTATTGACCTCGTGCGCCACGCCGGCGGCCAGCAGGCCGATGGATGCCATCTTCTCGGAAATCTGCAGCTGCTCTTCCAGTTGCACGCGCGTCGAGATGTCCTCGACGATCACGATAGTTCCAACTGCATCCCCCGCAGCATCGCGGAGCGGCGTCGCACCGAGGTTGACCAGCAGGCGGCGCGGCGTCCGATGTCTCGTCACGATCGGAATCCGGTAGTACGCCGCTCCCTCGGGTGCATCCGTAGCCGAGTCGCGAATCATGCGAACGATCTGCGCGTCGAACAGTGCGGCCAGCTGCTGCCCGACAGCCGTCTCGTGGCGAATTCCGTAGAGCTCCTCCATCTGCCGGTTCCAGCGGACGACGCAGCCGTTGCGATCGAGGACGGCCATTCCGTCGTTCAGCGATTCGAGGATGTTCTCGCTGAACTGCCGCATCCGTTCGAGCTCGTCGGCCTTGGTGCGCAGCTGCCGATAGAGCCGCCCGTTCTCGAGCGCCGTCGCAGCCTGCGCCGCCACGGCGGAGAGAAGCGCCATGTCTTCGCTGCTGAGGGGTTCGGCGCTCGCCTTGCGCCCGAGCGCCATGACGGCAATTGTTCCCTCCTTCGAGACGCACGGAACGAAGTAATGGATCCCGGACTCACGCCAGAATTCGACCTCCCGCGGATCGAGCCGGCGAAGGGCGAGCGTGTCGTCGAGCACCAGCGTGTGCCCCGAGAAGAGGCGCGTGGCCACTTCCGTCGACCGGTTGAGCGTTGGAGGCGCGTCTGTAAAACCAGCCTGCGAAATGGTGACGAAATCTCCGGAATCGGCCGACACCGGCGCCAGCATCAGTGCCATGCGATCGACCACCAGCGTCTCCGTGACGCGGTGCACCAGTCGTTCGCTGAGGCGCTGCAGATCGAGATCGCTGTTCAAGTCGCGCGCAAAGCCCACCAGCGCGCGGCGGTAGTCGTACCGATCGCGGTAGTAGACGCGATCGAGACCTGCCTGGATCCCGTTCTTCACCGGACGTGACAGCAGGACAACGACGAACGTTGCGAGCAGCGCGATGATCGGATTCCGCTCGTCCGCATCGCGGAAGAAGACCACTCCGGCAATGCGCAGGAGGACCGCATAGATGGCGGCGATCGCCGCCAGGGCCGCGGCGTAGACCAGCGCCCGCTTGATGATGACCTCGACGTCCATCAGCCGGTACCGCACGATCGCGGACGCGAACGCGAGCGGGATGAGGCCGAGCAACAACGCGCTCAGCTCGAAGCCCTTGAGCGGCTGCAGACCGAACGTGAATGGCAGCGCGTAGCCGAAAACGAACGGCACCGAACCGAGCGCCGTACCCCACACGATCCACCGAAGCTGCCGTCGCGCGGTCACCGAGCGAACCCGGCGCAGCGCGCGGACCATGATCGCGAGGCCCGCGACAAGGCTGATGGCGAGATAAACGAGCTGCCCCGACTGCACGATCGCGGTGACACGCGCGAGCACGTCGAAATGCGACGCGCCATTGACGACGGCTGCGACCGACAGCGCACCGAGGATCAGCGCGGGCAGGTAAATCGCGGGAACCAGCTTGCGTCCCGTGTCGCTGCGGACCCATGCATCGGGCCGATCGGGGAACACGAGCGCGAAGTGCAGAAACAGCGGCGGCAGCAACAGCTGCGCCGTCAGGTCTCCCCAGTAGAACGTCCAGTCGAGCGGATTGAGCTTTCCCGTGAACGAGAACGCCATCACGCCGAAGAATGCGACGGTCAGCCAGAAGAAGTGCAGCGTCGCCTGGTGATCGGGGCGCCGCAGCCGCACCGATGCGCCGACGAGCAGCGAGAAAATGCCCACGGACGCGAGCGCGAGATAGAGACCGAGCGGTGACGAAGGAATGGGGGCGACGGCGATGTCGAGCTGCTGCCGGGCGTGAACGCGCGCGATCGTGTAGTGCAGCGTCTGCCCCTGCCGCGCCCCATGCAGCGTCGCCACGACGTCTTCGACGCGGTCGATCGGGGTACCGTCGATCGCGAGGAGCACATCACCGCGATGAACGCCGGCGCGTTCTGCGGCGGTCCCGAAGGCGATTTCCGAGGCGACGACCTCGTCGCTGGCGTTCTTCCACAGAACGCCGTCTTCGAGCTCCCGCCAGGACCAACGCTGGACGATGTTCAGCCCCGCGAGGAAGAGCAGAAACGCGACGATGAGGCTGGTTCCTGTTCGGATCATGCGTACAGCGTGTATCCAGCAGAGCCTAGCAAACCGCATACCCCGATTTGTGACACGTCTTCGTACTGCAAACTGTTTATTTTCAGCCGTTTATATTACAGCGCCGGCACACGGATGCCGTCGGATTCCAAGATGCTGGACGGGCATCCAAATATCTGGAGTTGCCGGGGAGGCAGATTTAGAACCGGATCAGGACGCCGCCGACGACCCGCTTGGGCGGACGCACGACGAGCAACTCGTCGTACACCGAACCGGCCTCGTTGGGATCGCGGAACATGTTGCGCAACCCCACGAGTACTTCCCAGCGCGCCGTGTCCCGGAACGGCATGAACGGCAGCGCTTGGTTCACCTGGACGTCGAACCGATAGTCGAACGCCGGCTTCGTCGGATCGTCGCCGCGCGCGAACGCGCTGTTCACCTTGTAGAGCACGAAGACCCGGGTCGCCGTTTGCGGCAGCTCGGTTTCGAGCGACGTTGTGACATCGTGGATGTCTTCGTTCCTCGGCCGGATTGCCGAGGGCGCCCACACCGCGATCGCCGCCATGTCTCCGCGCGAGACCCAGTGCGCGCGTGTCACGCTGTAATCGACCGATCCGCGCACGCGCTGCGTCGGCGTACTCGCGAGACGGACGCCCCAGCCTTCGGCCTCGAGACCTCCGGCGCTCGCGACGAAGTAATGGCCGGGCGACTCGGGTCCACCGTTGATGGGAAGCCCGAACAACGTCGCCAACTGGCGATCGACGCGCTGCTGGAAGCGGCGGACGCCAAGGACGTAGGCGCCGTCAATCTCGTGATTCAACCCGAGATCGTAGAAGCGCACTCGCTCGACGCGAAGATCTTCCCCTTCGAGAGGCGCAAAGGTCCGCTCGGGCGGCAGCCATGGGCCGACCGTTGCCGGCGCGAGGAATTCTTCAGCGCCGGGCGCGACCATGCGTTGCGCGACGTTCGCCGTAATGTGCGTGTTCTTCTGGGGTGTCAGCGTAACCCCGATGCGCGGGCTGAGGAGCGAGTGCTGCCGAAGGTAATCGTACCGCGCGTAACGCGCCGCGTACTCGACAGCAACCGCCGGCGAGAACGTCCAGCGATCGCTTCCGTAAATCTCACCGACGTTGCGCGTATCGTCGTTGAGCGTCGCCGTACCCGGCAGCATGAGCGCGCGCGGACGCGGATGCTGGTACTGCTGCGTGCTGTAGGAAACGCCGAACGCATACCCGTGCGTGCTGGCAACGTGCGACGCGAACGAACCCGCCACGATCCATGCAGCGACGTCCGACTGGCTCATCGACGCGCGCACGTCCCACCGGCCCGATGCCGCCGGCGCGCCGATCGACATGTAGGCGACGCCGCGCGGCACGAAGTCGCTGAACGCGAGAGGTCCCGGCCCGAACGCGGAGGTCGTGAGGAAGTTCACTTCGCCGGAGAACGGGGTCGCGGTGAAGAACGATGCCGCCATGTTCGCGGCGTTGTCGAACGCGCGGCCGAGGAGCGATCCGCCCGCGGCGCTGGACGGCTGCGGATCGCCGAGTCCGCTTTCACTCGCCGCATCGGCAATCGAGACGACGCTTCCGTCCTGCTTCAACACGCTGCGCTTCAAGTGACGCAGCCACCACGCCACGTCCGTGTGGTTATCCCCCGAATCGACGGTCGTGGCCTCACCGGGCGAAGCAACGACGCCTGCCGCGAGGATCGGACGCGCCTGCAGCGGCTCGTCGGCGCGGCGAAGCTGGATCTTATTGACGTCGGCGGTCGCCGAGTTGACGCGCACGCCATCGCGCCGCGTCGTGACGAAACCTGGAAGGTGAACGCGGAGCTGGTACTCGCCGGAAGGAAGCGGCTGGATCACGAACCGGCCGCGCGCGTCCGTCGTCGCCATCAACGTCGCGGCGCCGAGCGCCGACACCATGGCGCCGGCGAGCGGACCGCCGCGCTCGTCGATCACCACGCCCTGGATGCTGCCAAGCGTGAGCCGGGCCTGCTGCCGTTGCGCGGCAGGTGCGAACCGAACGCCTCCGAGGCCCTGGGCAGACACCGACACCGCCGTCAACCCGACGATCGCTGCCGACGCGAAGAGCCCGGTGAGGCGTGCCATGGACGTCCTTCCTACGGCGTTACCGTGAAATTCACGTTCTGCGTAAGGACCTTGGCGCTGAGTTTGTCCGTGACCTTGATTTCGAGCCGGTAGGTGCCTTCAGGAAAACTCTGGAGCGGCACGCCTTGACCGGCCTGGATGCTGCTGTTCCCCGAGGGATCGAATCCGGCCCCCATATTATCCGAATTGAAGAGCTGTGGCTCCGTGCTGTTGAAACGTTTTTCCGTGCCCCCCTCGGTGCGGAAGAAAGTATACGTCGCCTCGAGATTGAACTTCTTTTCCGGCGTCAGCATCGGATTGTAAATCTGCATCAGGACGATAAGTTCCTGTGACTTCTTGAACTTGTGGTCCGGCGCGACGACGATTTCAGTCTGGCCGAACGCGTACGGATGCTCTGACTGCTGATCCGGCTTAATCGGTTCGGTCAGTTGGTCGACACGCTCGGCGAGGATCACGGTGCTCGTCGCGAACTCACCGGACGCGTAGTTCGGGACGTCGATCGGCTGCTTCAACACCGACGTCTTGCCGGCGGCCGGGGCCGCGGCGGGCGCACCCGCAGCCGGACGCTCGTGAAGGACGATGTAGAGATCGTAGCTTCCCGACGGCACGCCGATGCCGCGCGAAATACGCAGCGGCTGGCCGGCCACCGGCTTCACGTCGAACATCTGCGCATCTTCGAATGGATAGGAGGGCGCGGCGGGCGGAGGGACCGCGGCGTTCTTCGAATCCTTCTTCTTGTCTTTGTCTTTTGCGTTCTTGTCGGTGGGCGGGGGCGCGAGTGCGGGTGGCGCCGTCATTCCGCGCGGAACGACGCGCAAGTAAATGGTGAGCGCGTTGCTCGACAGCTTCGCCGCGTCGACGGTCAGGGTAATCGGAACCCAGACGCGGTTACCCTGCGCCTTCAGAAAATCATTCTGAAACTGAATCGGGAATTCTGCTGGAGCCTGCTGGCCGCTCATCGCCGCGTCGGCGATGCGCACCATGTTCTGGATTTCCTGCTGCTGGGCCATCGCCGCGGCCTGCGCGGCCGGATCCGGCTTCTGGTCCTTCGCGGCCGGGCGCTGCTGTGCCAATACGAGCGTTCCGCAGGTCGCGGAGAGCACTCCGGCAGCCAGCACGCGCAGGACTCCGTACCGCGACATGGACGACGACGACATCAGTTCAGTGGCTCCTCAACCCATGGATCATAAGCCCGTAATAGGTGCGAGTCAAAAGCACTTGGCGCTCTGATAAGATGCCTCGTCTTATGCCGCGCCCGCCGCGCCTGCTCGACGTGAGCGTGCTGCTGACCCCGGGCATGCCGGTCTATCCGGGGAATCCCGAATTCGAGGTCTCGCCGGTCCAGCGCATCGCCGATGGGCACTCGTCCAACCACTCGAAGCTCGTGATGGGGACCCACACGGGCACGCACGTGGACGCGCCGCTTCATTTCTTTGACGGGCGTCCGGGCGTGGATCAGATGCCGCTCGACCTGCTCGTCGGCCGAGCTCGCGTGATCGACCTGCCGCATCGCGGCGGCATCACCGCGGCGGACTTGTCCGCCGCGGGGCTGCGTGAGGATCTCCGCGTCCTGCTGCGCACGCCGAACTCCGCGCTCTGGAACACGACCGACGGGTTTCACACCGACTACACTTACATCACTGAGGATGGCGCGAAGTTCCTCGTCGAGCAGGGCGTGAAGGTTGTGGGTGTGGACTACCTGTCCGTCGAGCAGTTCAAGAAGGCGGGGGCGCCGGCGCATCACCTGCTGCTCGGCAACGGCGTCATCATCATCGAAGGATTGAACCTGTCCGACGCCGACGCGGGGCAGTACGAGATGTATTGCCTGCCGCTGCGGCTTGCCAACGGCGACGGCGCGCCCGCGCGCGTCGTCTTGAAGCGCTGAGATGGTCGACGATACCGTCGTGATGGTCCTCGCCGGAGGCGCCGGGGAACGCCTTGCGCCGCTGACAAAAGAGCGCGCCAAGCCGGCGGTGTATTTCGGCGGCCCGTACCGCATTATCGATTTCACCCTGAGCAACTGCCTCAATTCGGGTCTGCGCAGGATCTTCATCGCGCTGCAGTACAAGTCGCTGTCGCTGACGCGCCACCTGCGCTTCGGCTGGAGCGTCGTGGCGGACGAGCTCGGCGAGTTCATCGAGGTGCTGCATCCGCAGAAGCGCGTGGGCGAGCACTGGTATCAGGGCACCGCGGATGCCGTGTACCAGAACCTGTATTCCATCCAGCGTGAAGGGCCGCGGCACCTGATCGTGCTGTCGGGCGATCACGTCTACAAGATGGACTACTCCCGCATGCTGCGTTTCCACATGGAACGCGGTGCGGGCGCGACGCTCGCCGTGATCGAGGTCCCGGCGGAGGAAGCGTATCGGTTCGGCATCATGCAGGTGGACGGGGAGGATCGGCTCACCGGCTTTCTCGAGAAGCCGCGCGACCTTCCGCCCGGGCAGCATCTCGCGTCGATGGGGATCTACATCTTCGACATGAACGTGCTGCTTCCGGCGCTCGAGGAAGACGCGCGCAGCGCGTCGAGCCACGACTTCGGGAAAGACATCCTCCCGGCGCTCATCTCGAGCGTGCCGGTCTACGCCTATCGCTTCACGGACGAGAACAAGAAGGCTTCGAAGTACTGGCGCGACATCGGAACGCTCGACGCGTACTACGAAGCGAACATGGATCTGTGCCGGGTCAACCCGGAATTCAACCTGTACGATCCGGAGTGGCCGATCCGCACGCACCAGGTCCAGGCGCCGCCGGCGAAGTTCGTGTTCGCGGACGAAGGACGCCGCTCGGGACTGGCGCTCGACTCGCTGATCTCTGCCGGCTGCATCATTTCCGGCAGCGCGATCCGCGGCAGCGTGCTCTGCCCGAACGTGCGCGTCCACAGCTTCTGCAGCGTCGAGGAGAGCATCCTGATGCCCGGCGTCCGCGTCGGGCGCCACGCGCAGCTGCGCCGAACGATCGTCGATCGCGACGTCTTCATTCCTCGCGGCGCGCAGATTGGCTACAACACCGACGAGGATCGCCGGCGTCACACGGTTACCGAGCGCGGGATCGTCATCGTCACCAAGAACGACGAGCCGTTCATCGAACCGATCGACGAGCGCGCGCTGCGGAACGAAGCGGAGTTCGACGCACGGTGATTTGAAATTTGGAAATTTGGGAATGTGGAACTGTGGAAATCGGATAATCGGGAGCGTTGATGGAGATCACGAAGGTACACGGCCGGGAAATTCTTGACTCGCGCGGAAATCCCACAGTCGAAGTTGAAGTCACACTGAACAACAAGATCACCGGTCGCGCGGCGGTGCCGTCGGGCGCCTCTACGGGCGTGCGCGAAGCGCTGGAGCTGCGCGACGGCGATAACAAGCGGTATTCCGGCAAAGGCGTCACGAAGGCGGTCGCGAACGTAAATGGCGAGATCGCAAAGGCGCTGGCGGGCAAGGCGGCGGATCAGCGCGCAATTGACGCGCAGATGATCGCGCTCGACGGTACACCGAATAAGGGGCGGCTGGGGGCGAACGCGCTGCTCGGCATATCGATGGCGCTCGCGCGGGCGACCGCGCTTTCCGCAGGCGTGCCGCTTTACGTGCACCTCGCGCGGCTGTACGAAAAGAAGGGGGATGCGAAGGGCTCGCTCCTGCCCGTGCCGATGATGAACATCCTCAACGGCGGCGCGCACGCCGACAGCAGTGTCGACTTCCAGGAGTTCATGGTGATGCCCCTCGGCGCAGGATCGTTTGCCGATGCGGTCCGGACGGGCGCGGAGATCTTCCACGCGTTGCGAGGCATCCTGAAGGAGAAGGGACACTCGACCGGCGTTGGCGACGAGGGAGGCTTCGCGCCAAGTCTCAAGTCCAACCGCGAGGCCGTGGACGTTGTGCTCGAAGCCGTCAGCAAGGCCGGGTACAAAGCCGGCGAGAACGTGTTCATCGCGCTCGATGTCGCGGCCAGCGAGCTGTGGAGCGACGACGCGAAGCGATACGAGTTCAAGAAGTCCGGCGAAAGCGCGCGCGGCGCGGACGAGATGGTCAAACTGTACGAGGACTGGGTCCGGCAGTACCCAATCATTTCAATCGAGGACGGGCTCGCGGAAGGGGATTGGGACGGCTGGAAAGCGATCACCAGCGCGCTCGGCTCGCGCGTGCAACTCGTCGGCGACGACGTGTTCGTGACGAATCCGGAGATCCTCGCGCGCGGCATCAAGGAGAAGGTCGCGAACGCGATTCTCGTGAAGCTGAATCAGATCGGCACGGTGACGGAGACGCTGGACGCCGTCGCCATGGCACGCGACGCGGGATACACGAGCGTGATCTCGCATCGCTCTGGCGAGACGGAGGACACGACGATCGCGGACCTCGCGGTTGCCACCAGTGCGGGACAGATCAAGACCGGCTCCGCGAGCCGCACGGATCGGGTCGCGAAGTACAACCAACTGCTGCGCATAGAAGAAGAACTGGGAGCTGCGGGGCGCTTCGCCGGACGCAGTGCGATCCGCCAGTAACCAGTAACCAGTGACCAGTAACCAGTAACCAGTAGAAATGCACAAAGTCGTTTTGCTGCGCCACGGGCAGTCCACTTGGAATCAGGAGAATCGGTTCACCGGCTGGAAAGACGTGGATCTGTCCGCGCAGGGCGTCGAGGAGGCGCATGCCGCGGGGCGGCTGATGAAAGAGGCGGGGCTCACCTTCGATCTCGCGTTCACGTCGGTGCTGAAACGTGCGATCAAGACGCTGGACATTGCGCTCGAGGAGATGGACCAGCTGTGGATCCCTGTCACTAAGCACTGGCGGTTGAACGAGCGCCATTATGGCGCGCTGCAGGGACTCAACAAGGCGGAGACCGCCGCGAAGCACGGCGAGGACCAGGTGAAGATCTGGCGGCGCAGCTACGACATTCCGCCGCCGCCGCTGTCGAAAGACGACGAGCGCTATTCAGGAAAAGATCCGCGCTATGCGTCGCTGCAGCCGGAGGAGATCCCGGCGTCGGAATCGCTGAAGGACACCGTCGCGCGTTTCCTGCCCTACTGGCACGACACGATCGCGCCGACGATCGAGAGCGGCACGCGCGTTCTCATTGCGGCGCACGGCAACAGCCTGCGCGCGCTCGTGAAGTATCTCGACAACATCGCCGACAGCGACATCGTCGAACTGAATATTCCGACGGGGATTCCGCTGGTGTACGAGCTCGACGATCGGCTGAAGCCGATCCGCCATTACTACCTGGGGGATCCGGATGCGGCCGCGAAAGCGGCGGCCGCGGTTGCGCAACAGGGGGCCAGGAAATAAGAAACGGCCGGCTTTCGCCGGCCGTTTCAGTCTGCCGCCTGTAGGCGGAAGATCCGCTTCCTGCTATTCGACTTCTTTTTCCTGCGTTTCGTCCGACGCGATCCTGAGCGAACGCAGGAATCGTTTGTCGTTCGCGCTGATCTCGAACTGGCGACGCTGAGCGGCGGGCAGCGCTTTCTGCTGCGGCGTCGCGGCGGCGCGGGCGAGCGCCCCTGGCTGCGTGCGATTGACGAAACCGATCACAGCCTCGAGTGACACCCGCATTTCGAATCCCGCCGCACGAGCTTTCTCGCGACAGGCTTCGACTCTGGCATCTTCAGCAACCGCGGCAGCAATGGCGTCGGACAGCTCTTTGGCCATTCGGTTCACGACGTCATCCATTCGAGACCTCCTCACCGCCGCCGGAGCTGGGAAACCGGGGGCATGCCACGGACAATTGCCGGCCTGAGGTATGGCGGCAGTGTCCGAGCGCCAAAGTTAATCATATGAATGGTTTGGAGCGTGGGAAACGCTGGGGACATTGTAAACTCAAGGTCCGATCGTGTCAATGGATGAACTCCCGGGAGTTTTCCCGTTCACCCGCGGCATCCAGCCCACCATGTACCGCGGGCGCCTGTGGACCATGCGGCAATACGCGGGATTCGGCACGGCCGCAGAGTCCAACCGCCGCTATCACTATCTTTTAGGGCAAGGCGTCAGCGGATTGAGCGTTGCGTTCGACCTCCCGACGCAGATGGGCTACGACTCGGACCACGTGCTTGCGCGCGGGGAGGTCGGACGCGTCGGGGTCGCTATCGATTCGCTCGTCGATATGGATGAGCTGTTCGCCGGAATCCCGCTCGGGTCCGTGTCGACGTCGATGACGATCAACGCAACCGCGATCATTCTGCTCGCGCTCTATGTTGCGGTCGCGCGCAAGCAGGGACTCGCCGGGGATGCGCTGCGCAGCCTGTCCGGGACGATCCAGCACGACATCCTCAAGGAATACGTCGCGCGCGGCACGTACATCTATCCTCCCCGCGCATCGCTCCGCATCGTCACCGACGTGTTCGCGTACTGTGATCGCGAGCTGCCGAACTGGAACACGATTTCGATCAGCGGCTACCACATCCGCGAAGCGGGATCGACGGCCGTGCAGGAAGTGGCCTTCACGTTTGCAAACGCGATCGCGTACGTGCAGGCCGCCGTGAATGCCGGGCTCGACGTGAACCGGCTCGGGCAGCGGCTGTCGTTCTTCTTCAACGCGCATAACGATTTCCTCGAAGAGGTCGCGAAATACCGTGCGGCGCGGCGCTTGTGGGCAACGATCATGCGCGATCGGTTCGGCGCGACGAGCGCCCGCGCGCAGCAGCTGCGTTTTCACACGCAGACCGGCGGCAGCACGCTGACCGCACAGCAGCCAGACAACAACATCGTGCGCGTCGCCCTGCAGGCGCTTGCCGCCGTGCTCGGCGGAACCCAGTCGCTGCACTGCAACGGGCGCGACGAAGCGCTGGCGCTGCCGACTGAGGAATCCGCCGCGGTCGCGCTCCGCACGCAGCAGATCATCGCGTTCGAGAGCGGCGTCGCGAACACGGTGGATCCGGTCGGTGGCTCGCGCGTCATCGAAGGGTTGACCGACACGATCGAACGCGAGGCGCGCGCGATCCTCGAGCGCATCGAGAGGCTTGGCGGCACGCTCGCGGCGATCGAGGCGGGCGTCATCCAGCGGGAGATCCAGGACGCCGCGTATGTCGCGCAGCAGCGCATCGATTCGGGCGAAACAATCGTCGTCGGCGTCAACCGGTATGCCATCGAAGACAGCACGTCCATCCAGACGCTGACGATCGATCCATCGATCGAGCAGCGGCAGGTCGACCGAGTCCAGCGGGTGCGTGCCGCGCGCGATCACGGCGCCTGGCGCTCGGCGCTGGATGGGGTCATCGCGGCGGCGCGCGCGACCGACAATCTCGTGCCGCCGATCATCCGCGCCGTCGAAGCGCACGCAACCGTTGGCGAGATCTCGGATGCGATGCGGGAAGTGTTCGGGGAGCACAAGGAGATCGATGCCTGAGAAGCCGAAGGACGGTGGCCGATGGGCGATGGCCGATGAAAGCGGCTCCGAGACACATCGAACATCGGTCATCGGTCATCGATCCCCTGCCAAAGCGCTGCTGAGCGTCGAACGTCTGTCGACCGTGTTCGACGTCCACGGCAGCGCATTGCCTGCTGTCATCGGTATCTCTTTCCACGTGGACGCGGGAGAGACGCTGTGCCTGGTCGGTGAATCCGGCAGCGGAAAATCGGTGACCGCGCTGTCCATCCTCCGCCTGCTGCAGCGGCCCGGGCGAATCGCCGGCGGAAAGATCATCTTTAAAGGGCGCGACCTCCTTACGCTCGACGAACGGGAGATGCAGAAGGTGCGCGGCGCGGAGATCGGCCTCATCTTCCAGGAGCCGATGACGGCGCTGAATCCCGTCTTCACGATCGGCAACCAGATCGAGGAGACGCTCGCGGTGCACGGGATCGCGCGCGGGCGTGACGGCCGGACACGATCGGTGGAGCTGCTCGACGCGGTGAGCATGCCCGAACCCCAGCGTCGCGTCCGCGAGTATCCGCATCAGCTCTCGGGCGGCCTTCGTCAGCGCGCGCTGATCGCGCTCGCGCTGGCCTGCAATCCATCGCTCCTCATCGCCGACGAACCGACGACGGCCCTCGACGTGACGATCCAGGCGCAGATCCTCGATCTGTTGCGCGATCTGCAGAAGCGCTTCGAGCTCGCGCTGCTGCTCATCACGCACGATCTCGGCGTTGTCGCGGAGATGGCGGACCGCGTAGCGGTGATGTATGCCGGGCGGATCGTCGAGGAGGCGCCCGTCCGCGAGCTGTTCCGCGACCCGCGCCATCCCTACACGCGCGGCTTGCTCGCATCCATTCCGGGCGGCGCGCCTGGCGCGAAGCTCCAGGCGATCCAGGGCACAGTGCCGCCGCTCGGCAAGTTGCCCCCCGGCTGCTCGTTCGCGCCCCGGTGCCCGTATCGCTTCGAGCCATGCGACAAGGCGGTGCCGGGGAGAACCGTAGTGGGAGATCTTCCACCTAAAGGTGGAAGCCACTCTGAGGGTGTCCTACCAGGCCAGCAGAGTGGCTTCCGGCTTCAGCCGGAAGATCACACTACCCGTTGCTACTTGTACTCACCGGCGGTCGATCCTGAAGTGTTGCCCGAGGAGAAGCGCTGATGCCTCTCCTCGAAGTGCGGCATCTTGTCAAGGAGTTCACGCGCAAGAAAGGACTCTTTGGCAAGGGGACGAGCGTGCGCGCGGTGGACGATGTCAGCTTCGCGATCGAGCGCGGCGAGACGTTCGGGCTCGTCGGCGAGTCGGGCAGTGGAAAGACGACGACCGGCCGATGCATCCTGCGACTGATCGAGCCCACGACGGGTGAGGTGGTGTTCGACGGGCGCGACGTGCTCGAGCTGTCGAGCGCCGAGCTGCGCGCGGCGCGGCGGCAGATGCAGATCGTCTTCCAGGATCCTTACTCGTCGCTGAATCCGCGCATGCGCGTCGCCGACATCGTCGAAGAGCCATTGATCATCCACAAACTGGGCGCGAAGGCCGAGCGCCGCGCGCGCGTGAAGGAGCTGTTCGGCCTCGTCGGGCTGAACCCCGATCACCTCGAGCGGTATCCGCACGAATTCAGCGGCGGCCAGCGGCAACGCATCGGGGTGGCGCGCGCACTGGCGCTGAATCCGTCGCTGATTATCGCCGACGAACCGGTGTCGGCGCTGGACGTTTCGGTGCAGGCGCAGGTGGTGAATCTGCTCATGGAATTGCAGGATCGCCTGAAGCTCACCTACCTGTTCATCGCGCACGACCTGCGTCTCGTCGAACATATCTGCAACCGCGTCGCCGTGATGTACCTCGGGCGGATCGTGGAGATGGGCGAAACGGCGAAGCTGTTCGCCTCCCCGCAGCACCCGTACACGAAGGCCTTGCTCTCGGCGATCCCGGTGCCTGACCCGGACGCGCCACGGCAGCGGATCGTGCTGGACCCCAGATCGTTCGACCGGTCGGCGCCCCTTCGACATATCCGCGACGGGCACGTCGCCGCGGTCTGATTCTTCCGCCTAAAGGCGGAAGCTACAGGGGTTGGCTTCCTTCGCCCGAACAAGGCGGACGCTACAGGGATGGCTTCTTCGCCCGAACGCGGGAGCTACACGGGTTGGCGCTGGCACCGATCGTGCGGACGAGGGGCGCGATCCGACGATAATCCGGCTATCCAGCCGACAAATATGTTCTCTGAGTTCCGTTTCGCGGCACGCGGGCTGCTCCGCTGGCGGGGCGGCGCCATCGCCGCCGCGCTGACGCTCGCGATTGGGATCGGCACGACGACGGGGCTTTACGCGCTTACTCGCGTCATGCTGGCCGACCTGCCGGGCGTACCGGAGCTTGATCGCCTGGCACGCATCTATGCCTCGAGCCAGACGCTGGGGGTCGAGCGCTCCCCAGTCGCGCTCAACGAATTCGATTCAACGCTCTCCAAAGCGACGTCATTCGCAGCGACCGGCGCGTACGCCGAAGTGGATGCCACGCTCGGCACGGGTTCCGACGTCCGTCCCGTGATTGCCGGTTATGCATCGCCCGGATTCTTCGCGGCGCTGGGTGTCTCGCCCGCATCGGGCCGGGTTTTGACGGCGCCTGATCTCCAAGCGGCGCGGCCCGTCGTCATTCTCAGCCACGCGCTTTGGCGGCGGCAGTTTCCTGATGGCCGTCTCTCGGGGGCGACGGTCGTCGTCGACGGCGTCGAACGCGACGTGATCGGTGTGATGCCGCCCGAATTCCGTTTCAGCTTCGTCGGAATCGGCGCGGACCTCTGGGTTCCGCTCGCGCGCTCGGGACGCAACGCACCCGCCATCGTGGTGGTCTATGCGCGTCTTCGGGACGGCATCGGCTGGCCTGCCGCCGCGGCGGAGCTGACAGCATTGTCGCGCGGTCGCGACGGTTCGACAGGCTCACCGTCGTCCCGAGCTCCGTCGAGGGACGAGCCGTGGATCTGGCGCGCGATTCCCATCGGCGAGGACGCGCGCCATCGGATGGTCGCCGCTTACGCGGGCACGCTCGGACCCGCCTTGCTCGTCCTCCTCATCGCGTGCGTGAACGTCGCCTGCATGCTGATGGCGCGCGGGTTCGAGCGCGACAAGGAGCTCAGCGTCCGTCGCGCGCTCGGCGCAACGCGGCTGCGCGTAGCCAGGCTGCTGCTGATCGAGAATTTTGTCCTGGCGCTGATCAGTGGCGTCATGGGCAGCGCGCTCGCAATTGCGATCCTCCGAGTGCTCGCGTCGCAGTTCGCCGCTTTCCAGCCGTCCCTGGCCACCCGCATCGCGATCGACATGCATCTGCTGCCCGTAGCCCTCGCCACGAGCGCGGCGGCCTGCCTGCTCTTCGGGACGATGCCGGCGCTGCGGCTGTCGAAACGTGATGTGGCGGCATCGCTGAACGGCGTTCCGGCGGTGCACCGGATCCAGATCGCCGGCTACGGCGGCCGCGACATCATCGTGTTCGGCGAAATTGCGTCGGCCGTCGGACTGATCGTGTGGACCGCGATGCTCTACACGCTGTTCTCGCAGTTGGGCGCGATCAAGCTGGCGTTTCCCGCCGACCGCGTGGTCGCGATGCGCGTACCAGCAGGGCAGGTGCAGGACGTGGCCTCACGCGTGGCCGCGGTTCCAGGCGTGACGCGCGCGGCGATTTCGTCCGGCATGCTCGGCGGCGGTTCGCGCGTGCGAGCGGAAAGCGGTGGCGCACACGCCGCTTTGTCCCGCGTGCCGGTCGGCGACGGATTCCTCGAGACGCTCGGCATCGCGATGATCCGCGGCCGTTCGTTCGACGCGTCGGAGCTGCACGGTCGCGCCGACGTGGCGATCCTGAGCGAAACTGGCGCGCGCCAGCTTGCCACCGATGGCAACGCCCTCGGGATGCGCCTGGACGTTGCAGGCCGCAAGGGCGTCGTCGTGATCGGGATCTGCCGCGACGCGATCGACTACGGAGCGCTGGCGAAAGCTGGTACTTATGCCCCAGCGGACATTTACGTGCCGTACGAGCCGCCTCGTGACGAGGGGGTCGTGCTCGCGCGCCTCGCGACCGATCCGCACGCGGCGCTGCGCGCGATCGCCGCGGCGGCGCAGACGCCTGCAGGAGCGAAACCCGCGCGTCCCGTCGTGATCAGCGACGACTTCCGGGAGCGAGGCTCACCCGACGGCGCAATGGTCGTCATGAAGATCCTCGGATCGTTCGCAATGCTCACGCTGATGCTCGCCGCGAGCGGGGTGTTTGCGGTGATCAGCCAGTCGGTCGCGCAGCGGACCCGCGAGTTTGGAATCAGGATGGCGATCGGGGCGACGCCGCGACGCGTGCTCGGCATGGTGCTGACGCGCGAAACGAAGCTGATAGGCGTCGGGATCGCCGTGGGCCTGGTCTTCACCGTCGCGCTGACGCGCGCGATGTTCGCGGAGCTGGTGAGACTCAGCGCGATCGTCCCGGGTCTGTGGATTGGCGCGCTGCTGCTGTCCAGCGGCGTCGCGGCGACCGCCGTGGCGTTTGCGACCTATCGCATCGTGCGGCTCGAGCCGTCGGTAGTACTGCGGCGCAGCTGACGCCCCCGCCGCGCGTCAACTCCCAACTCCCAACTCCCAACTCCCCAACTCCCAACGCCCAACGCCCAACTCCCAACTCCCAACTCCCAACGCCAAACGCCCAACTCCCAAAGCCCAACTCCCAACGCCCGAGTGCACTTGGGAATTGGAAATTGGGAATTGGGACTTGGGACTTGGGACTTGGGACTTTGGAATTGACGCGCGTGAGGACCCTAAGCTGCCCGCTGCACGTCCTTCTCGACCTGCCCGTCGCGGACGTAGATCACGCGATGCGCGTGCGCCGCGATGTCGGCTTCATGCGTAACGAGAATGATCGTGTTGCCGCCTTCGTGCAGGCGCTCGAAGACCTGCATGATCTCCGCGCCCGTTTTCGAATCGAGATTCCCGGTCGGCTCGTCCGCGAGCAGGATTGACGGATTGTTGACGAGCGCGCGCGCGATCGCGACGCGCTGCCGCTGCCCACCCGACAGCTCGTTCGGACGATGGGAGGCGCGCGAGGTCAATTCCACCTTTTCCAGTGCCAGCTTCGCGCGTTCGATGCGGTCTTTGCCGGATACGCCCGCGTATACGAGAGGCAACTCCACATTGTGCAGCGCGGTTGCACGCGGGAGCAGGTTGAACGTCTGGAAGACGAAGCCGATTTCTTCATTGCGGATGCGCGCGAGGTCGTCATCGTTCATAGACCCGACTTCCTTGCCATTGAGCAGGTAACTGCCCTTCGTTGGCGTGTCGAGGCATCCAATCAGGTTCATCAGCGTGGACTTGCCGGAGCCGGACGGACCCATGATAGCCACGTACTCGCCGCGGTCGATGTTGATGGACAGGCCGCGGAGCGCGTGGATCTGCTCGTCGCCCATCACGTAGGTCTTCCAGAGGTCGTGGGTGGTAATCATTCCCATAAGAGTTTCTTTACGGAAGCGGCGGTCCGCAGTTCCACGTCAGCGTTTCTCATCCTTCAGGCGCTGGAGAATCGCGCGCACGGCCGTCGGCGTCTCCGGGGGAAACAGTGCCTCCCAGTCTCTCACATCGACGGGGACGAGCACAGGTCCGGCGCCGCGCGTCTTCCGGCGCTGCTCCGTCACGGCCGCGGATAGATCCTTCGCCGACGACATGCCCGAACCTATCAACAGGAGGACGCAGCCCGCGACATCGGGCACCTTCACCCGCGCAGCCGCGGGCCAGATCTCGGTGATTGCGCCGGCATCCACCTGCGGCACGAACTTCACCAGCAGGCACAGCGCATCTTCTGCTTTTTTGAAGAGGCCCTTTTTCGGCTTCGTCGCGAGCGCGATATCGAAACCTGTGACGATGAGCGGTGTGGCATTCACCAGGACGTCCTCGATGGCGTCGCGCATCTTCGACATCGTCGCGCGCTTGACGAAATCGATTCCGGCGGTCGGACGCGCCCCCGGTCCAGACGGCGCGGCCGGCGGCGGAGGCGCACTATGCGCAGCCTCCGGGCGTGGCGGCGCCGATGTCGCGGCGGGCGATGGTTTGTGTGCAACGGATGGTGCGCCGCCGCCGCGCAGGTCATCGTCGTACTTCGCGCGCAGCGACGGATCCATCAGGATCCGATAGGCCTCGGTGAGATCCGCCGCCATTCCCGCGGCCATCTCCTGGAACTCCTTGCCGAGGTGCTGGACCTTGTCGGGATGGTAGCGCGCGATCTCGCGTCGAAACGCCTTCTTGATCTCGTCTCCCGGCGCATTCGCCGGCAGCGAGAGCAGGTCGTAGTAGTTCTTCAACGATTCTGGTTCTTGAACTCGGCAACGTTACTAGGGGGCAGCTCCGGCGTCCGCCGCTGCTCGCGCAACTGTCTCTTCGAGGGGCGCGCCAGCGCGCTGGTGGTGCAGTACGGGCAGAACTGCCAGCCGGGTTGAAGCGAGCGGCCGCATTTCGCGCAACCCGCGTTCAGGCGATGTCCGCAGTGCGGGCACCCCATGAAGTCCACTCCCACCGCCGCCGAGCACCCGGGACACAGCGTCCGCACTTCCTTCACCTCGGTCACGACGCGGAACAGTTCCTCCGCGCTCGTCGCACCGGATTTCACTTTCGCCAGGGCGTCTTCGCCGAGCGTGATCATGCCGCTGGCGATCGCCGCGTCACGGATCATGTCGTCGCCCGCCTTCTGCGCGATGAGCCGGCGGACCTTGTCGCTGACCCGCATCACTTCGTAGATGCCCATTCTCCCGCGATAGCCGGTGTGGTTGCACTCCTCGCAGCCGACCGCCTTGTAGAACACGAAATGAGTCGCGCTCGCCTCGGTCATGTTCAGCGCGCGCAGTGTCTCCGCCTCCGGGGTGTACTGGCGCCGGCACGTGTTGCACAGGCGGCGGACGAGCCGCTGCGCGACGACGCCGACGAGCGCGGATGCGATCACGTACGGTTCCAGGTTCATGTCCATCAACCGTGTGACGGTCGACGGCGCGTCGTCGGTGTGCAGCGTCGAGAGCACGAGGTGGCCCGTCTGCGCGGCCTGCGTCGCGATCTTCGCGGTCTCGTGGTCGCGGATTTCGCCGACCAGGATGATGTCAGGATCCTGGCGCAGGATCGCGCGCAGCGCACTGGCGAAGGTGAGCTTCGCCTTCTCGTTTACCTGCGTCTGGTTGACGCCGGGGATCTGGTACTCGATCGGATCTTCGATCGTGATGATGTTGGTGCGTCCGGATTTCACCGAGGTAATCGCGGAGCTCAGCGTCGTCGACTTGCCGGACCCGGTGGGCCCGACGACGAGGATCATGCCGTGCTGGTGCTTGAGGAAGTAGCGCAATTCCTCCATCGCGGCGGCGGAGAGGCCCAGCTCCTCGAGCGGCGGCGCACCCTTGCGATGATCGAGCACGCGCAACACGATCTTCTCGCCGTGCATCGTGCGGAGCGTCGAGACACGGAAATCGACTTCCTTGCCGTCCTCGGTCTTGATGCGGAGCCGGCCGTCCTGCGGAAGGCGCTTCTCCGCGATGTCCATCCCCGCCATGATCTTCATGCGGGCGACGAGGCCTTCATGGACCCATTTCGGCAGGTCCATCACTTCTTTCAGGATGCCGTCGAGCCGATGCCGCACGAGCACTCCCTTTTCGGAGGGCTCGATGTGCACGTCACTCGCGCGGCTCGTGATCGCGCTGTTCACGACAAGATCCACAAGGTCGATGATCGGCGCGGAGTCGCTGCCTTCGCGCGCCGCCGCCGTCGTCGACGCAGCCTGTTCGAATACGTCGAGATCGCTGCGTGAAACGAGCGCGGAACCCGGACTCGACTCGCCGCGGGAGCCTGTCTTCTGCCCCGAGACGGGGACGGCCAGTCCGGCGGTCACGCCGGTGTATTTCGCGAGCGCCTTGTCGGGATATCCGGTTTCGATCGCCTGCAGGATGTCGCTGCGCGTGGCGACGACCTGCTTGATCCGGTAGCCCGTCTGAAACTCGAGGTCCTGCACCAGGCTGAACAGCAACGGATCGGACATCGCGACGGTCAGCAGGTTCTTCTCGAGCTTGACCGCGACACAGACCCGCTTCAGCGCGACGTCTTTCGAAATCAGGACGATTGCGGCCGGATCCGGTGGCTCATCACCAAGGCTGATATATGGAAAGCCCAGCTGGTAGGCGAGCGCTTTCGTGATTTGTTTTTCAGTGGCGAGGTTGAGGCGTACGAGCACTGAGCCGACGCGTTCGCCGGTTTTCTTGTGCTCGGCCAGGGCGACCTGGAGGTCTTCCTCCGAGATCAGCCCGGCTTGAATCAGGCATTCCCCGATTTTTTTGCGCACTCGTCCCTCTATATGCGGCGCAGCCCGTGGGGGCAGCGATCTTAGGTCGTGTCCCCTTCTACCGCAACCATTTCCACAGATTCAGCAGATCAGCGCCGCTCCACCCCCAACACCCGTCCTCCAAGGCCTACACGGATCTGCACACCGGACGGTTCGCGGAGCACAACCGCCCGCTCGTCAATTGCGACCACGATCCGGCGCCCAAGCACGTCGCCGATTCCGATAATCTGCCCGTCGTTGACGGTGGCGAACCGGCGATCGTTCGCTACGAGAATCGCCGTCACCCGGGGCACCGCATCTTTCAGCAGAGGCGGCAGCGGCCGGCTGATTTCCGTCAGCTCGGCGTTACTCGCCTGCGGTTTATCGGCTGATGTGGGTAGTGGATTCACCCCTGGCGGCTGGGCCTGGCTCACCGGCGCCGGAGGCGGGGCAGTCGGAATTCGCGCCGCTGGCGGAGCGACAGGCGAGCTCGTCGCAGGCGCCGGAGGTTTCGTCACCGTAGGCGCGGATGCCCGCGCGTTTAGCGGTTGCAGTGGAGTCGTCGTTTTCGGCGTGGAGACAGGCGGCGTCGGAGGTTGGAAACCGGGGGCCGGAGGCCGGTTCACGGGTTGTTGCGGCGCCTTCGCGGTGGCGACAACGACCGGCGCCTTCACGGCAGACGGCTGTAAAACAGGTTTCGACTTCGGTGGCGGCACTGTTGCGGCGGGCACATTTGGTTTCACCGCGGGTGGGGGCGCACTGACAGGCGGCGGAGCCGGCTTCACAGCGACGGACTTCGTGGCGACAGGCGGCTGCGTCGTAACGGTTGGCTGGACGGGCTTCGGCATCGGCGCTGGTACCGTCGTCGCCGCCGGAACACTCGGCTTCACGATCGGCGCAGAGGACGTGATGGCCGGGACAGTCGGCTTCACCGCGGGCGCCGAGGCCATCGGCGGCGGCACACTTGGTTTCGCCGCGGGCGCGCGGGCCGTCGCGGGCGGCACACTCGGTTTCACCGCGGGCGCGGGCGCCGTCGTGGCCGGCACACTCGGTTTCACTGCGGGCGCGCGGGCCGTCGTGGCCGGCACACTCGGTTTTACCGCGGATGGCGGTGCGGTCTGCTGCGCCACGTGCGCCGTGCGTATGACGGAAGGCGGCGCGGAACTCAGACCTGGGCTCGAACGACGCTGCGTCTCGTACCACGCGAATGCGATCGCGGCGATGCCGGCGACGACGGCGGCGGCACGAAACAAGACGCCTGCGCGTTGTGCGGCGGGACGCTTCGATTCATCCCACGGCCGCGAACCGCGCGCGAGCGCGCCCGCACACGCGAGCCGGATCCCGGGCGCCGCTTCGGCGATCCGCTCTGCCACGGGCGGCTTCACGATGAGGCCATCGAGCGAATCGAGAGTCTCCACTTCGACGTCCAGCTCCTCGATGAGGGGCATCGTCAGCGACCGCAGGTCCGGAAGGTTCCCGCAGGTGATGACGGCGTTGACGGGAGTGCCGTGCTTGCGCGCTTCTGCGAGCGCGCGCTTGATCTCCGGCGAGAGAAACGACACCAGCGAGTAGCGTTGAAGGAGCCGCGCCTGGCTGCCGGAGGAACCGACCGTCGAATCCCACACGAACGAGTGCGCGTACAGCTGCTTGCCTGGACGCACGACGATCATCGCGACGCCGCCGCGATTGATCGCGAGCCAGCAGGTGGCCCCCTCGGCGCGCGGCGCGCGGACGCGGGCCAGCGCCGCGAGTGCGTTGCACGGCGACACGACGCGTTCGACTTTGAATCCCGCGTTCGTCAGCGGAGTGAGCAGTGGCTTAACTGCCGCGTCTTTCCGGTTCGAACCCTCGGGAAGTCCCCACAGCACGACGCGCGCGCGTCGAGACAGGTTCAGCGTGCGGCGGGTTTGCCGGACGGCCACAGTGAACGAGTCGGTGCCTGGAAATGCCGCGGGATCGAGTGTCTCGACCGCGAACACACGAACGGCGCCCCGGCGGACGGACGTGCGTGCGAATGCGCATGAGTCGGCGCCAAGCTCAATCGCCGTGATGCTGGCCATTTATATGGTTGAGGAGTCCTAATTAACGCACGACCGACCGCCGGTGTAAACCTGAGCCGTAAAAAAGCCGATGCACTAAGATATTTCGACGTTGATGGACGAAACGGGAGCCGCTGGAGACGTCCGCAGCCAGATCAGCGCGTTGATCCGGGAGCGGCAGGACCATCTCACGGCGGACATCGCCACGATCATCTCGACGCTGGGCGACGATCTCAGTCCCGAGGAGTGGCGTGGATGCGCCGAGCTCCTGCTCCGCCTCTTCGCGGCGAGCGTGGACGCCGGATCTCTCGACACGCAGAGCGCCGCGATGCGCGATCTCGGCCATTACTCCCCGCCGCTGACGACGCGCCAGCTGCTCGATGCCGTGCACCATTCGGAACGCACGATCCTCGACGAGGTCGCGCTCGATGCCCGGCTGGGAGCGACCAGCGAGCCATGGGCATTCATCGCGTACTCCATCCGCCGCGCGACCCTCGAGATCCTCGGCGCGCACGCTGAACAGATCGCGGGACGCGATGTGCCTCTCGTGGTCCGCGACCCGCTCACCACGCTCATTGTAGGGCCCGTGTTCGACCTCGTGCTCGCGCAGGAAATCGAACGCGCGCTGCGGCACCAGCATGCGCTGGTGCTGCTGCTGTTCGACATCGACGACCTGTCGCACATCAATCGCGAGCACGGACGCGGCGTTGGGGATCGCCTGCTGGAACGTATCGGAATCCTCGCGCGGCAGTTCTTCCGCACGCACGATTGGGTCGCGCGCCGCGGCGATGACTCGATCGCCGTGCTGCTGCCCGAAACGACAGTCGACCAGGCGGCGATCCTCGCCGCGCGTTTCTGTGAGTCGGTATGCCAGCGGCTCATCCTGCAGGACCACAAGACCGACATGACGCAGATCGTCACGGTGAGCGCCGCGACCGTGGGAACCGATCTCGTGAACTCGGAGCTCGACGCCGCTTACGTCATGGCCGAAGCGGAGGCCGCCGTGCTGCGCGCGAAGCTGAACGACCGGATCCGGATCGAGCGCGTCGCGCTGCTGCCGACGTCGCTCACGATCTTCGGCGCGTCGATGATGCTCGACATGACCCCGCGTGAAGTCGCCCACATGATCAAGACGGGCACGCTCACGGCCACGCGCCGCGGCCGGCACCTGCACATCGAGCGCGATCAGATCGAGGCCGTCCGCAAGAGCACGCGCTAGCCCTCTTTGTCCTCGTACTCGGTCTTCAGCTTCGCGACGACGCCCGGATCCGCGAGCGTGGTCGTATCCCCGAGCGCCTTCCCCTCGGCGATGTCGCGCAACAGGCGGCGCATGATCTTGCCGGAGCGGGTCTTCGGGAGGTCCGCGGTAAAGAGAATCTGATCCGGCCGCGCGATCGCGCCAATCTTCTTCACGACGTGATCCTTCAGCTCGGACGCGAGCGCGTCGGACGGATGGTTCCCCTCTTTCAACGTGACGAACGCGGCGACGGCCTGCCCCTTGATCTCGTGCGGCTTGCCCACGACAGCCGCTTCCGCCACGCGCGGATGATCGACGAGCGCGCTTTCCACTTCCATCGTGCCAAGGCGGTGTCCCGCCACATTCAACACGTCGTCCACTCGTCCGAGCAGCCAATAGAACCCGTCGTCATCCACCCGCGCGCCATCCCCAGTGAAGTACGAACCGTCGCCCCATTGGCTCCAGTACTGCTTTAGGTAGCGCTCCGTATCGCCGTAAATGCCGCGCAGCATCGCCGGCCACGGCTTCGTCAGCGTGAGCAGGCCGCCGCCGCGCTCGACGCGTGCGCCTTTCTGATCTCTGATTTCCGCGCTGATACCTGGAAACGGCAGCGTCGCGGAGCCCGGTTTCGAACTCGTGATGCCCGGCAGCGGCGTGATCATGATCATGCCGGTCTCTGTCTGCCACCACGTGTCGACGACCGGGCATCGCTCGCCGCCGATGTTCAGGTAGTACCAGACCCATGCCTCGGGATTAATCGGCTCGCCGACAGATCCGAGCAGCCGCAAGGACGAGAGGTCGCGGTTGGCGGGCCACTCCGTGCCCCATCGCATGAACGCGCGGATCGCGGTGGGCGCCGTGTAGAAGACCGAGACGCCGTGGCGCTCGATCATTTGCCAGAAGCGATCTTTCTGCGGCCAATCCGGCGCTCCTTCGTACATCATGACAGTCGCCCCATTCGCCAGCGGCCCGTACACGACGTAGCTGTGACCGGTGACCCATCCGATGTCGGCGGTGCACCAGAAGACGTCGTCCTCTTTCAGATCGAACACCCACTTCGTCGTCGCATACGTGCCGGTGAGATAACCGCCGGTGGTGTGCACGATCCCCTTCGGCTTCCCGGTCGTCCCGGACGTGTAGAGGATGTAGAGCATGTCCTCGGCGTCCATGGCCTCGGGCTCGCAGAACGCGGTGGCGTCCTGCATCAGGCTGTGGTACCAGTGGTCGCGCCCTTCTTTCATGTGCACGGGAATGGGCGCGCCGGCCTGGCGCTGGACGACGACGACGTGGCGGATTGATGGCGTTCCGGCGAGGGCTTCGTCGGCCATCTGTTTCAGTGGAACGATCTGTCCGCGCCGATAGCCGCCGTCGGCTGTAACCAGCGCCACGGCCTGCGCGTCGTTGATGCGATCGCGCAGCGATTCGGAGCTGAACCCGCCGAACACGACGCTGTGCACGGCGCCGATCCGCGCGCACGCGAGCATCGCGATCGCGAGCTCCGGGATGAGGGGCATGTAGAGCGCGACGCGGTCGCCGCGCTTCACGCCAAGCGACTTGAGAACGTTCGCGAACGCGTTGACCTGCCGATAGAGGTCCCAGTACGTCAGCGTCCGTCGATCGCCCGGCTCCCCTTCCCAGATGAACGCCGCCTTGTTTCGGCGCGCCCCACGGATGTGGCGGTCGATGCAGTTGACGCTCACGTTGATCTTGCCGCCGACGAACCACCTGGCGTGCGGCGCTTTCCACTCGAGAACGCGCGTCCACGGCGCCATCCATTCGAGCTCGCCGGCGAAATCGGACCAGAACTTCTCGGGGTCCGCCGCGGCGCGCGCGTACACGCCGGCGTCGTTGATAATCGCCTGCCGCTGGAACGCTTCCGCGGGCGGGAAGCGGCGGTCTTCTTTCAAGAGAGCTTCGATATCCGGCATATGTCGCGAACCTGCTGCGAACGGCGAGCTATTTCACTCTCGCCTGGAGTGCCTGCATCCGCGTGCGCGCATCCTGTGCGTACGCTTCCTGGTCGGAAACAGCGTACTGCAGGAACTGGCGATAGTGATCGAGAGCGCGTCCGGCTTCGCCCGTTTCTTCGTACTGCCGGGCGAGATTGTAGTGCGCGGCCGCATTGTGGGGGTTCAGCTCGAGGGCGCGGCGCAGACTGCCTTGTGCTTCCCCCTGCTGTCCGGATGCCTTCTGCGCGAGTGCGAGGTTGACGAGCGCGTCACCGTTCCTCAGATCGACCTGCAGGGCCTCGCGCGCTTCGGCTGCGGCGGCATCGTATCGGCCAAGCTTATAGAGCGTCGCCGAGAGATTGACGTGCGCGGTCGCGTACTTCGGCTCGATCGCGATCACGCGCTGGAACTCGCGGGCGGCCTCCTCGTGCAGGCCCTTTCCGAGATACAGGTAGCCGAGATTGTTGTGCGCTTCGAGGTTCATCTCGTCGCGCTGCAGCGCGGCCTTGTAGTGCACGAGCGCCTGCTCGAAATCCCCCGCCCGCTGGTAGTAGAGCGCGAGCTGGAAGTCGTCGGGACGAGGCGCCGGTTCCGACGCCGGAGATCGAACGTCCGAGATGCGTGGTTCGCGGTTTGCGGTTCGCGGTTGCTCGCGCGGCATGGCGGCTTTCGCGGGCGCGGTCGTGACGACGAGCGGCGCCGGTGGTGCGGGCTTTTCCGGCGCTTTCGTTACGGCGGTTACGGCAGGCGGCGGTATCGCAACCGATGGAGCCGGTTGTGGTTCGACAGGTTTGGGCGCAGGCGCCGCAACGGTCGTCGGAGGCGGCGCGCTGGGCGTCGGACGAGGCGATTGTGTCGATACCGGCGCGGACGGCGCGGGCCAGAAGACCCAGGCAATGAAAAATGTCGCGAAGGCGACGCCGGCAATCGCGAGCGCCTTCGAGGGCGCGGCGCGGCGGTCACGTCCGTAGCCGAGCGCCGTCAGAACGGCGTCCGTGCGGGCACTGCGGCCGACGTTGGGCGCGCTCGCGGGCGATCGCCCGCGGCGCAATGCATCATGGATACGGCTCACTGTCGATGTGCGACAAGCTGGACGAGGATCGTCGCGTATTCACGATAGTGCCACATGGCTGCGACGGCGACGCCGATCAGCCCGGTAGCAGTTACGCCGGCGGCGAACGCCGCGACACGGTGGCGCAGCCAGGCACGCACGCTGCGCGTCGTCTGCTGCAGCTCCAGCGACTGCGCGGCGCCGTCGACGAAGGCCGGGATGATCCGGTTGGTGTGGGCCGAGAACCCGGACAGCAGCGCCCGATCGCAGAGCAGGTTGATCAATCGCGGAATGCCCAGCGTGTAGCGGTGCACACGCGCGAGCGCCTTCGGCGCGAACGCCACGGCGGCGCCGCCACCCGCGACGGACAGCCGGTGCTGGATGTACGCCGACGTTTCTTCCTTCGACAACGGCTTCAGGTCGTAGCGGATTGACACCCGCTGATCGAGCTGACGCAGCTCCGGACGGCGCAGCAGATCCTTCAGGTTCGACTGTCCCACGAGCACGATCTGCAGCAGCTTTTCCTTCTCGGTCTCGAGGTTCGACAGGATGCGAATCTGCTCGAGCACCTGCAGCGGCAGGTTCTGCGCCTCGTCGATGATGAGCAGGGCCTGCGCGCCGAGCCGCTGCAGCGATAGCAGGAACTCGTTCAGCGCTTCGATTAGCTCCGCCTTCGAGACGCCGTTCAGGCGTCCGCGCTTGATCTCTTCGCGCGAGACCACGCCGAACTCCTGGAGCACGAGCCGGAGCAGGTCCTCTTCCGCGAGAAACGGATTGAGGACCAGCGCGGTGAACGTCTTTCTATCGACCTGTTCGAGGAGCGCACGGCAGAGCGTCGTCTTGCCGGTGCCGATGTCCCCCGTGATCACGACGAATCCTTCACGGCGCCGAACGGCATACTGGAGCAGCTCGAACGCGTTCGCGTGCGAGGCGCTCTTGAACAGGTACTTCGGATCGGGCGTCAGGCTGAACGGCTTTTCCGTGAACCCGTAGTATTCCTCGTACATATGCAGTCCCTCGTCCCCTAGTCTCTGGTCGCAGGTGAGACAGTTCCGGGCGTCACGATCGTCGGACGCAGCAGCACGACGAGCTCCGCGTGAGCGATGCGCTTTGCGGTCGCCCCGAAGATCGAACCGAAACGGCCGGTGGAAGGCACCGCAACCTCCTGCGGCCGCACGAGGCCGGCGATGAGTCCCGTCTGGCCGTCGAGGATTCGCATCACGGTGTCCGCTGCGGAGACGCGCTCTTTGCGATTGGCCGCGTGCTCTTCCCACGCGTGGGCGATGCTGATCTGCACTATGCCGTCCGCGGAAATCTGGGGCACGATCGTCATCGACAGCGACGTGCTCTCCGTTGTGGTCACGCGCACGATCGCCGGCTCGTTGTTCAGCGCGGTAACATCGGGCGCCCAGAGGACGCGGACGTCCCCCTGCAGCGCCAGCGCGCTTCTCAATGCCGCGGGATCGGCCGCCATGCCGGCTTCAGGGGCGTCGCGCGACAGTCCGAGCCGTTCTCTCACGACGCGCCAGTCGATCGCTGCCGCGTCGCGCAGCATGACCTCAAAGGCCTGCGCCTGCAGCCGCACCTGGCGCGCGCTGCGCTGCTGAAGCGTCTCCACGTAGAGCGCGACGCGCTCGAGCCGCTCCGCGAAGTCTGTGACCTGCACCAGCCCCGCGCGCTTGTCCACGTGGACGGTGCCGCGGTCCGACAGCAGCGCCTTCACGCCATCAGACACGCCGTTCATCACGTCGTCCGCCGCGACTGACGTCGAGACCGAGGCGGACGCATCTCCGGTCGTGCGCGCGAGCGCGCGCTGCACGTGCAACAGATCGAGATCGAAGAGGCGCGTCTCGAGCTGTCGCCTGCGGACGCGAATGACGGTGCCCTGCACCTGGTAGTCGAGACCGAGCGGCCCGAGGATCGTCGCGAGCGCTTCGCGCAGCGTCAGCTGCTTCAACTCGCCACGGAACGCGCCGGTCGCATCCGGGTCGATCGCAACACTGAACGGAGTGCCCGCTGTCAGCAGCGCGAGCACTTCGTCGATCGGGCGCGGTTCCGCGAACGTCAGCGAGAGCCGGCGCGGTGAGTCCAGGGTCACGACGCGCGAGTCGATCTGCGTCATGGGCAGTGGGGGGAGCTGACCGGCGGCGCGCGGCGGCTGTACGGAGGGCGACGCTCCTTGCGCGCGGGCATCGCCCGAGAGCCTGGCAACCGGCATATCCTGCGCCCCAGGGAGGGCCAGGAGCACCGCCGCCGTAAGAAGGACGCGCAGCATAACCTTTTCCAGCGCAATCAGTTGCAGCCGCCGAGCGCCAGGAAATTCCCGGAAGCGCCCAGCACTGCACACTTTGGCTAGAGAGGTTTTCGGGTCGGGAGACGAAAAACCTTAACTAAACCGGCGGAAGAACTTCGACCGTTCCAGGAGGCGGCGGCGGAGCGTTCTTCTTGAACAGCGCGACGCCGAGCAGGCCGCCGAGCATGCCGAACACCAGGCCGATCAGAACGGAGAACACAAGCTTGAACGCGGTCGCCACGGCGCCGACATTCATGTTCTCGAGCATCGTCCGAGTCTCGGCCGGGAAGTCGGGATTCGCGGCGAGGATCCGTTCCAGGATCTGCCGCTGGAACGGACCCATCATCATTTCGATCGGAATGGACAATACCGTCCCGAGGATTCCTCCGATCAGGCCGGCGAGAAGGCCGACGAGCGCGCCGTCCGCGGCGGTGATCGGATAGGGATGGTTCTGCTGCATCAAGTACGTCGCAAGCACCCCTCCGCCGATGACCCAGAGGCAACAGCAGTTGCCGATGTTGATCAGCGGCAGCGCCGACAGCACGCCGATGAACAGGCCGCCAAAGAGCGCCGGTTGGAGCTTGGGTGCTTGAGGCATCAGTCGTAGTACTCCCTGCCAAGATGCGTGATGAGCTCTTCACCCTGCAGATAGCGCAGCGTGTTCTTGAGCTTCATCAACTGGATGAACAGGTCGTGTTCCGGGTAGAGACCGGCGGCGTGCATCGGACTCTTGTAGTAGAACGAGAGCCACTCCTGGATGCCGCTCATGCCCGCGCGCTTCGCGAGGTCCAGGAACAACGCGGTGTCGAGCACGATCGGCGCGGCGAGGATGCTGTCGCGGCACAAGAAGTTGATCTTCAGCTGCATCTTGTAGCCCAGCCAGCCGAAGATGTCGATGTTGTCCCAGCCTTCCTTGTTGTCGCCGCGCGGCGGGTAGTAGTTGATGCGGACGACGTGACAGAGCTTCTCGTACAGGTCCGGATACAGATTCGGCTGGAAGATGTAATCCAGCACGGACTTCTTGCTCTCTTCCTTCGTCTTGAACGATTCAGGATCGTCGAGCACCTCGCCGTCGCGGTTTCCGAGAATGTTCGTCGAATACCAGCCCTCGACGCCGATCAGCCGCGACTTCAGTCCGGGCGCGATGATCGTCTTGATCAGCGTCTGACCCGTCTTCAGATCCTTGCCACACACGGGCGATCCGGTCTGTTGCGCGAGCTGGATCAGCGCCGGAACATCGGCGCTCAGGTTTGGCGCCGCGTTCGCGTACGGGATGCCCTCCTTGATCGCCGCGTACGCGTAGATCATGCTCGACGGGATCGCGTCGTCGCTCGCCTCGAGTCCCTTTTCGAATGATTCGAGCGATGCGTGGACAGCCAATTCGGTGAGATACACCTCCGTGCTGCCGCACCACACCATCACCATTCGGCTCAGGCCGTGATCGTTCTTGAACTTCTGAATGTCGGCGCGGACCTGGTCGGCGAGGTCCTTCTTGTTCTTGCCCTTCTTGACGTTCGGCCCGTCGAGCCGCTTCACGTAACGGCGATTGAAGACCGCGGGCCATGGCTTGATCGCTTCGAGCTCGGGGCGAATCTGTTCGAGCAGATCGCTGTCCAGCACGCCGGCGGTCTTTGCCGCCTCGTAGCAGTTGTCTTCGAAGATGTCCCATCCGCCGAACACGACGTCGTCGAGCGACGCGAGCGGGACGAAATCCTTGATGCGCGGAGAATTCGCTTCGGTGCGCTTGCCGAGGCGGATCGTGCCCATCTGCGTCAACGAGCCGATGGGCTTCGCGAGGCCGCGACGGATAGCAATGACACCGGCAATAGTGGTCGTGCTCACGGCTCCAAGGCCGACGAGCATGATTCCGAGTTTTCCCTGTGCTTCCTCTATCTTTTGCGGGTTTTTCACAACCTTTTGACTATATAACGAAGAGATGGCGCTCTTCCGCAAAACTGCCTCGGAACCACTCGCCGTCACGATGGCCGGCGTGAAACTTGGTCAGCGCCTCCTCGTCGTGGGAATCAGAGACCCGAAGCTCGCGGCGCAGCTCGCAATCAAAGCGGGACTCACGGGACGCGCGTGCGTGGTGGACGACGATGAGGCACGGCTTGCGAAAGCGGCCGCGGAAATCGAGCAGGAGGGTGCGCTGGTCGAACCATTGCGCGCGCCATACGGCATGTGGCCGTACGACCCTGAAAGTTTCGACGTCGTGGTCATTCCGCAACTGCTGCCCGTCCTTGACCCCGAGTCCCGCAAGCGCTGCGCGTCGGAGGTGTTCAGAGTGCTGCGTCGCGGCGGCCGCGTGCTCGTCATCGACCCGGCGGCTCGCGGCGGCTTCGCCGCGCTCTTGAACCGCCCGGCGTCTGACCCCGCATACAAAGGGCCCGCCGCCACGCTGCAGGACGCGGGCTTCCTGGCCGTGCGCGAACTCGCCGAAGCGGACGGTGTGATCTACGTCGAGGGGATTAAGAAGGCTTGAGCCTGCCTGTCACGTACACCGCAGAGCCTCAGAGCACGCGGAGGGCGCACAGAGAACTGTACGTTTCTGATCTCTGCGCTTCCTCTGTTTACTTAGCGGCTCTGTGGTGAGCGTGTCAGCGAGCGCAGGTCAAATGCCGGCCGCCGTCAATTGAGATCGTCTCTCCAGTGATCCATCCCGCGCGATCTGACGCGAGGAAGCAAATCAGCTCGGCGATCTCGTCCGGATCGCCAGGACGTCCGAGCGGATGCGTCTCTTTCGATCGCTCGAGGAACTTCGCGTAGTTCTCTTCGTTCACGCCGCTGCGGCGATGCAGGTTCGTGACGACGACACCGGGGTTGACGGCGTTGACGCGGACGCCGTGCGGTGCCATCTCCAGCGCCGCGCACCGCGTGAGCTGATCGACGCCTGCCTTGCTGACGCAGTACGCGAGCACGCCGGGGAACGCGCGCAGGCCGGTGACGCTCGAGACGTTGACGATCGATCCGCGAGAGCTGATGAGCATCGGCACGAGCGCGCTCATCAAGCGAAACGGCGCGCGAAGATTTACGTCGAGCATCTCGTCCCACGCGGCGTCGCCGGTGTTCTCGATCGTTCCCGTCGCAATGATCCCGGCCGCGTTCACGAGCGTCGTCACGCGGCCGAACGATGCCGCGGCCCGCGCGGCGACCGTGGACGGCGCGTCCGCGGACGTGATATCCACCTCGAGAGGCACACAATGGCCCCCGGCCAGCCCGACGTGGTGAGCCAGATCGGCGAGGGCGTCCGCCTTACGACCGATGGCGAGAATGGAGGCACCATCGCGCGCGAAGCGCAAGGCGGTCGCACGGCCGATGCCGCTCGTCGCTCCGGTGACCACGACTGTTTGCATCGCGCGTTTGTAGCACAACTTGAACAGTTGTCCGTAGTTAGCGACAGGGCGAAAGTGCGGCGCGCAACAGATCTGGGCGTGTACAGCCGAAATGTCGATGGAACGGCCTTTGCGCCTGCCGTGATGCCGGATCCCTGACATGAAGGCTTCGCCTGACCTCCCGGACGTTTACTCCGCGGCCGAGATCGCCCGCGTGGCTGGCGTCCGTCCGCGTGACGTGCTGGACCTGGCGGCGACCGGATCGATCGCGCCTGTTCATGTTCACGGCCGGTTCTTCACTGCCCCGGATGCCGTGCTGGCCGTGCAGACGCTGCAGGGAAAGGCCCCCGTGACGGAACGGCCGCTGTTCCGCGGCGGCTCCGGACTGCGCCGCGAACCAGGCATGCCGATCGCGCTCGCGGGCACCCTTCACGCCGGGATTGTCGCGGCGCTCGTGCTGATCACGAGCCTCGGGATGGCGAGGCCGGAAGCGCTCGTCACCTCTGACGAGAAGAAAGACATGCGGCTCGTGTTTCTCGTGGCGCCGGGCCCGGGTGGCGGCGGCGGTGGCGGCGGCCTTCGCGAACCCGCACCTCCACCTCCCGCGGACCGAAAAGGCACCGCTGCGCTGCGCAGCCCGGTCCCGGTGCGGCGTCCTCCACCGCGGATCGAACCTCCTCCCGTCGTCCGTCCGCCAGATCCTCCTCCGATGAAGCCGGAGCCGCAGGTCGTGGCGCCGGTCGTGCCGGTTGCTGCGGATCCCCGCGATCGCGCCGGAGTTCCGTGGATCGCGCGTGATACGCCGCCGCAGGAAACCGACAGTCACGGTCCCGGCATCGGCGGCGGAACGGGCAGCGGACACGGCACGGGCGTTGGCGAAGGGGATGGCAACGGTATCGGACCGGGGTCAGGCGGCGGCACGGGCGGTGGCCCGTATCGTCCCGGTGCCGGCATCACGGCGCCCGCAATCGTGCGCGAAGTAAAGCCGGACTACACCGAGGAGGGACGGCGCCGCCATCTCGAGGGGGATGTCGTTCTCGAGATCGTCGTGAAGAGCGATGGCAGCGTCGGCAGCGTAAAACTTCTCCAGGGACTCGGCGCAGGACTCGACGAGCGCGCCGTGGACGCTGTCCGTCAGTGGCGCTTCTCGCCGGCGAAGCGGTACGGAACGCCGGTGGACGTGATTGTCGAAGTGGCGATGGAATTTAAGCTGCGATAGGGTTCAAAGGGTTCAAGGTTCTGAAATGGATACGACACTGGTTTCCGTAACGCTCTTGTCGATGGGAATGGCGGCCGCGCTGAGCGTGATCGTGTGGCGGATGCTGCGCGACGAACGGCAGCGCAGCGAGGCGCGGGTGACGGCGCTTGCCGGAATGACGGCGCGTCCGTCTGATAGCGTCGCGGATCTTCCTATCCGCGCGGCGGCGCCAGTCGCGATGAGCGCGATGTTCGAAGATCGACGGCAGCCCTCGCCCTGGAGCAATCGCTTCGCCGTGATGGGCGCACTTGGGCTCGTGCTCGCATCGCTGATCCTGTTTGCGCTCGCCGCGAACGGGACGAAAACGACAGCGCGCGCGGCCGCGCCGGCGAACACGAGCGCCATCCCGTCGGCGCCGGCTGCGGGCCTCGAACTGATCTCGCTGCGCGACGCGCGGCAGGCGGACGCGCTGACCATCACCGGGCTCGTCCGCAACGCGCAAGGTGGCGCGCCGCTCCAGCGCGTGACCGTGACTGCCTACACGTTCGACGACAAAGGATCGTTCCTCGCGAGCGGACGCGCACTCATCGACGTGACCGCGCTTGCGCCGGGCGATGACTCACCGTTCGTCGTAACCGTTCCGGTGACGGAAGCGGTCGCCCGATATCGCATCGGCTTCCGCGGCGAGGACGGACGCGTGATCGCGCACGTCGACAAACGGCAGCCAACGCCGATCGCGGCAAACTGGTGAACGACATGCTGACCCGGGTGTCCACGATTGCCTGCGCGCTGCTCTGCTCCACAGGTGTGCTCCTCTCCGCGCAGGGAGCGGCGCAGCAGAGCGATCCGCAGTCGTTCAAATTCCGCACGGGCGTCGAGCTGATCAACGTCAACGCGACGGTGACCGATCAGACCGGCCGGTTCGTCTCCGGCCTGGCCAAGGACGACTTCCGCGTGCTCGACGACGAACAGCCGCAGGCGGTGACGCACTTCAGCGCGGAGCGCGTCCCGGTGAGCCTCGGCATCGTGCTCGACACGAGCGGCAGCATGGATGGCGACAAAATGATCGCCGCGAAGCAGGCGCTCGAACGTTTTCTCGTGCAGCTGCTCGATCCCGAAGACGAAGTCTTTCTCTATCGCTTCGACAACAACCCGGAGCTGGTCGAAGGCTGGACGCGCGACAAGCGCCGCATCAGCGAATCCCTCTATCGGATCCAGCCACGCGGCGGCACCGCGCTGTACGACGCTGTTGCCGACGCCGTGCATCTCGCGCAGCAGGGGCACAACAAGAAGAAGGCTGTCATCATCATCTCGGATGGCAACGATACGAACAGCCGGACCGATGTATTCGCGGTCAAACAACTGATCCGCGAAACCGAGGTGCTCGTCTACGCGATCGGTATCGACGCCGTCGGCAGCGCGTACGTCAGCCGCGGTCAGTTCATCACCCAGTTGGCCCAGCGGACACAGCCGCCGCGGTTTCCGGTACCGCTTCCGTTCCCGATGCCCGGCGGACGCAAGCCGGCCCCCGCGCCGCCGCCGACCGTACCGAAGCCTCCGCCGAGCGGACCGATTCCTGGAAGCGGGGCCACCGGCGGGTCGCGATCCCGATCCGGTTCCGAGGATCGCGTGAATGTCGCGGCGCTGCGCGACATCACCGACGACAGCGGCGGCCGCACCGAAATCATCCGCTGGCCGCGCGATCTCGATCCGGCAACGGCAGGAATCGCCGACGAATTGAGCAAGCAGTACTACCTCGGGTACGCCGCGTCGGGGGCGAAGGACGGACGCTGGCACTCGATCCGCGTCGAGGTCCGCAACCCCTCGTATCACGTGCGCGCGCGGCGCGGATACGTAGCCGGACGCTGAGGTGCATATACTGCTTACCGGGTGAGACTTCTTTCTATCGCGGTAGGCCTGTCCGTTATCGGTTCGCTCGGGGGGGTGATCGTCGCATCCAGCTTCCTGCTCCTCCATGAACAGATTCGCGGACGATTAGTCCCCTGGCTCGTTAGCTACGCGGTCGGCACGCTCGTGGGTGTTGCGCTGCTTGCGCTGGTGCCGGAGTCGCTGTCGGCGCTGCCCGCACGTCCCGCCATGCTGACGATGGCGGCGGGCATCCTTAGCTTCTTTCTCCTCGAAAAGGCCGTCATCTGGCGGCACTGCCATGACGACGAGCAGTGCCACGTCCATAGCACGGCGGCATCACTCGTCATCGTCGGCGATGCGTTTCACACGTTCGTCGATGGCGCCGTGATCGCGGCGGCCGTGCTCACATCAGTGCCGCTTGGACTCACGACGGCACTGGCCGTCGCCGCGCACGAGATCCCGCAGGAAGTGGGGGACGTGGCGATCCTGCTGCGCGCGGGTTATACGAGGCTGCGCGCGTTCAAGTTGAACGTCCTCTCCGGCTTGGGGGGCATACTCGGCGCCGCTGCGATGGTGCTCGCATCCGAACTCGTACCCCAGGCGCTGCCCTACGTGCTGGCGTTCGCCGCGGGCAATTTTCTGTACGTTGCGATGGCGGACCTCATCCCGGATCTCCATAGGGGCAACGTCGGGGGCGCACGGCAGTTCCTGCTGATCGGCGCGGGGATTGTCACGATCGCGCTCTTCCCGTCGTAGATTCTGCTGATGCGCAACTATCCTCTCGTCCTGGTCGTCGGCGCGGTCGTGCTGGCCGTCTCCACCGTTGCCGCGCAGCAGCCGCCGCAAGGTGTGCCGCCGCCGCAGGGTCAGGGGCAGGCGCAAGGCCGCGTCGGCCAGCGGCAGGGAATCGCGCGCGATCGGGTCCAGCAGCCTCAGGGAACCTCCGCGATCAGCGGCCGCGTGCTTACCGCCGACACGGGACGGCCGGTCAAGCGCGCACGGCTGACAGTTTCGGGAGGCGGTCGCGGTGGCCGCACTGTCACTACCGACGATCAGGGGCGTTACCAAATCACCGAGCTGGCCATGGGCAATTACACCGTGACGGCATCGAAGAGCGGATTCGTGGACGCGATGTTCGGCCAGCGGCGTCCGCTCCAGCCCGGCACACAGGTGCAGCTCGCGGACGGCCAGACGGTAGCCGACATCGATCTCCGGCTGACACGTGGCGGAGTGATCACGGGACGCGTGGCGGATGAGGATGGCGAGCCACTCGCGCGAGCGCTCGTGACCGTGCAGCGATATCAGTACGTGCGCGGCGAGCGTCAGCTCACACCGGCGGGGGGCGATCAAACGGACGATCGCGGCCAGTACCGCGTCTTTGGACTTCCTCCCGGTGATTACTACGTGAGCGCGTCTGCCGCTGGACTCGAGCAGATCATCGGTCGAGGGCTGCAGCAGCTCGCGGCCGGTATCGGTGCGCTCGGCGGCGGTCCGGGCGGTGGCCGGGGAGGACGCGGCGCGGATCCAGCCGCTCTTGCAGCGATCGGCGCGCAGGCGGAACCCGAACCCATAGGCTACGCCCCGACGTATTACCCGGGCGTCGTCAACGCACCCGAAGCCGGACGGATCGTCGTCGGTCCAGGCCAGGAAGTTGCGGGAATCGATTTTCAAATCCAGCTCCTCCCGCTTGCCACGGTGACCGGCGTCGTCGTCGGTGTGGAAGATGCGGTTGCCGTGATGCTGACGCCGCAGGACTCGGCGGGGGGCGCGCTGGCGCGACTCGGCGGACAGGCGCTGATCGGCCGCGCGCAGGCGGACGGCACGTTCACGATCACGAGCGTTCCGCCGGGACGCTATGTCGCGATTGCGCGGTCCCGCGGACGGAACGGTGATCCTCGTGTCGGCGCTCAGCCGCTGATCGTCAACGGTCAGAACATCGAGGGAGTCACGCTCGCGCTGCAGCCTGGTGTGACGCTGTCAGGAAACATCACTGTCGAATCATCGGGTACGCCCGCACCAACGGACTATTCCATGTTCCGCGTGGACGCGCCGGAGTTGAATCCGCTGCCGCTCGGGCCGGGCGGCGGCGGCCGCGGCGGCGGGGGTCTTGGAGCTCCGGGGCGCTCGGAAAAGAACGGGACGTTCACCGTTCAAAACCTGCTGCCGGGCTTGCACTACATCCGCGTGTCGGGCGGTGGCGTCCAGGGCCAGGGGCAGTCGTTGTGGACTGTCAAGGCGATCACCGTCGGCGGTGAGGATGTGTCGGATCAACCGATCGAATTGAAAGCGGGCCAGAACGTCGACAATGTCACTGTCGTCCTGACGGATCGCACCACGGAGATTTCCGGCACCGTTCGCGATGCGAAGAACGCAGGGGTTTCGGCGCTTAACGTGATCGCGTTCTCCGCCGATCCGCAGCACTGGCGCGCACAATCGCGCCGCATCAGCGCAGTGCGTACCGATCAGTCCGGCGCATTCCACGTGCGTAATCTTCCGCCGGGGGACTACCTCCTCGTTGCCGCGGACGATGTCGAACAGGGGGAGTGGTTCGATCCGGCGTACCTGGAGAAAATGCGGACCGCTGCGACGCGGGTGTCGATCAGCGAGGGAGAGAAGAAGGTGCAGGACCTGCGGCGTCCGTCTTAGCGCCGCGCCGCACCGTGAGCCAGATCAGCGTCGCCAGCACGATGAGCGCGGCGACGAAAGCGATGCTGAACAGCCAGAGCGTCCGGTAAAGGATCGACTCGCGATCCATTCGCACTTCCATCACGTCAGGCTTTCTGTCTTCCGCGTACGCGATCGGTTGTCCCTGCAACCGATCCGCCAGGCGCTGTTCCCACATCAGGATGTTGCCGCGCGAGGCAGGACGCGATTCGTCGCGATTGAGATAGCGTGAGTTCTGGAATCGGATCCGCGCGGGAAGGTGCAGACGGAACGCAACGAGCTCGTTCCCCGTCAGTGCGGTGCCGGACAGCGAGCCTGGGGCCGAGGGGCGCGAGAGCGTCTGGCGGTAAACCACCTGGTCCCCTTCCTCGTGCAGATCGTACGACGTCCAGGCGAACGGTGCGAGCTTGGAGAGGGCGCGCACGTCGGCCACGGCGACGTGCACGCCGACGTAGCGGCGGCCATGGCGCGTCCACGTGCTCACGCGTCCGACGCGCGTCTGATCGGACTGGTAGATCGCGTGTAACTGTTCTTTGAGCTGGTCTGCGCGCGTGTGCAGATCGGTGGGAAGCGCGAAGCCGCGCAACGCGACGAGCGCAGGGATAGACGCGTTTACGACGAGCGTCGCTGAACCGTCGAGGCTCAACGTCAGATCTTCTTCGTACTCGTACTCTGTTCCAAGCGGGCCGGCGGAACCGCCGCTGCACGCGCTCGCGGCGGCTGCCACCACGAGGGCGACCAGCGCCGCACGCCACGCGCTACCTGTCATCCCGTGAGTGCATCACGCGAATGATATACTGAAGTTTCCCTCCGAATGACGCCGCCGCGACTGTACCTGATCGACGGCAGCTCGCAGATGTATCGTGCGTACCACGCGATCCGCGGGCTGACTGGACCCGACGGAAACTCCACGAACGCCGTCTATGGTTTCGTGACGATGCTGCGGAAGCTGATCAACGACCACCAGCCGCAGTTCATCGCCGCGTCGTTCGATCTCGCCGGTCCGACCTTCCGCGACGACATCGTCAAGGACTACAAGGCGAATCGCGCGCCGATGCCCGGCGACCTCGCGCAGCAGATTCCGTGGGTCCACGAAGCGTGCGAAGCGATGGGCGTGCCGATCCTCACCTCGCAGCGCTACGAGGCGGACGACGTGATCGGGACGCTCGCGAGCAAGGCCGTCGCGCAGGGATTCGAGGTCGCCATCGTGACCGGCGACAAGGATTTCTTTCAGCTCGTCCACGACGGGATCAAGGTCTACAACCCGAAGGAAGAAGGGACCTGGTTCGACGCTGCAGGCGTGAAGGAAAAGTTCGGCGTTGCGCCCGAGCAGGTCGTCGACGTCCTCGCGCTAATGGGGGATTCGATCGACAACATCAAGGGCGTTCCGGGTATCGGTGAAAAGGGGGCGCGCGATCTGATTGCCGCCTACGGCGACCTGGAGAACCTGCTGGCGCACGCCTCGGAGATCGCGAACAAGCGGCAGCGCGAGGGACTGCTGAATCACGCCGAAGACGCGCGTCAGAGCCGCACGCTTGCCCAGATCCACGTGGACTGCCCAGTCGAGTTCGATCCCGAGTCGATGCGCTACCGTGGCGCGTCGCGACAGCGGTGCTTCGAGCTGTTCTCGCGTCTCGGCTTCCGCACGCTGGTCATGGAATTCGCGCCGACCGCGGAGACGGTCGGCAAAGACTACGCGATCGTCGAGTCGATCGACGGGGTGGAGGCGCTGGCTGCGGAACTCCGCAACGCAGGGCGGTTTGCGCTTCGCCTACTGCCCGACGCGCCCGCCGCGATGCGTGCCGCGATCGTCGGGCTGTCGTTCTCGACCGCGACGCACCACGCGCGGTACGTCCCTTTCGTCGGCAGCGGACTCGGGTTCGACGGCGGCCTCGATCCGCGCGCGGCGCTGGATGCGTTGAAGCCGGTCCTCGAGGATCCGGCTATCCGCAAGGTTGGCCACGATCTCAAGTTCGACGCGATCGTCCTGGAGCGGCACGGTGTGACGCTCGCTGGTCTCGAGACCGACACGATGATCGCGAGCTACCTGGTGGACGCGACGCGATCCTCGCATCCACTCGAGGACCTGGCGCTGGAGCACATGGGCTACAAGGCGCTCACCGAAGAGGACATCTGCGGCCGCGGCGCGAAATCCGTCTCCTTCGCGCAGATTCCGCTGCAGGCCGCGCTCGACTATGCGGGAGAGCGTGCGGACCTCGCGCTGCAGCTCGCCGCGCCGCTGCGCGCCATTCTCGCGAGAGACGGCCTCGAAGGCCTCTATGAGGAGATGGAGCATCCGCTGCTGCCCGTCTTGATGGCGATCGAGCAGGCCGGCGTCCGCATCGACGGTCCGGCGCTGGCGTCGCAGGCCGAGCGCATCGACGAAGAGCTGTACACGCTCGCGAAGCGCATCTACGAGCTGGCGGGCGAAGAGTTCAACATCAACTCCCCGAAGAAGCTCGGCGAGATCCTTTTCGATCGGATGGGTCTGACGACAGAGACGCTGCGGCGGACGTCGAAGACCAAGGCGCACTCGACGGCGTTCGAGGTGCTCGAGGAGCTCGGGCTCGCGCACGAAATGCCGCGGCTCGTCCTCGAGTGGCGCGCGTTGATGAAATTGAAGGGCACCTATATCGATGCCCTTCCGCAGCTCGTGCACCCTGACACGGGGCGCGTGCACACTTGTTTCAATCAGGCGGTCGCGGCCACAGGGCGCCTGAGCAGCAGCGATCCGAACCTGCAGAACATTCCGATTCGGACGGAGCTCGGACGCGAGATTCGCCGGGCTTTCGTTGCCGACCGCGGCAACGTGCTCATTTCGGCGGACTACTCACAAATCGAGCTGCGCGTGCTCGCGCACCTCTCGAGTGACGAGGCGCTGCTCGACGCGTTCACGCACAACGTGGACATCCACGATCGCACCGCGCTGAAAGTCTTCGGCACGAACAGCGGCCTCAGCGTGCATGAGCTCCGCCGCCGCGCCAAGATAATCAACTACGCGTTGCTGTACGGAAAGCAGGCATTCACGCTGGCGAAGGACATCGGTGTGTCGCGCGAAGAAGCGCAGGCGTTCATCGACGCGTATTTCGCCGGCTTCCCATCCGTCCGTGCCTTCATCGACGGCGTGATCGAATCCGGCCGCCAGACCGGTGTCGTGAAGACGATGTTCGGCCGCCGACGGCTCGTGCCGGACCTGAACAACCGCAACGGCCAGGTCCGCGCGGCCGCGGAGCGGGCCGCGGTGAACATGCCAATCCAGGGGTCGGCTGCAGACATCCTGAAGAAGGCCATGATCAACGTCCACGCGGCGCTGCCCTCGATCGCCGGCGGCCGCGCCCGGATGATCCTCACCGTCCACGACGAACTGCTCTTTGAATCGCCGAAGGAAGCGGGCGACGAAACCGCCGCCGCGGTCCGCGAACTGATGGAGGCTGCCGTGAAACTGTCGGTCCCGCTGACTGTGGACGTGGGAATCGGTGAGAACTGGAAAGACGCAAAGAGTTGATTTGGAAACGTGGAAATGTGGAATCTCACATTTCCACATTCCCAAATTTCCCAATTACCAGATTTTTTTGAACGCTTCCCACTCCGTCGTCAGCGTCGTCAGCCCCTGACGCCGCTCGCGCTGCGGGAGCTTCGCGGCCTTGTCCGGAATGATCCCCTGCGTCACCAGCCGATCGAGATCTTCGCGAAGGGCATTGCCGCGATCGCCGATGAGCGTGGCGCGAATCCACGCTGCTGTCGCGGCCGACAGCGCGCGATCGAGATCGCCGGACGCGCGCATGGCGGCGGCGAGCCAGTAATTTGCCGGCGCAGACGACGGGTCGCGCCGAAGCTCCTGCTGCATCCGCTCTGCCACGCGTAGAAAGGCGGCGTTGCGGTCCGTAGAGGCCTGCGCCTGCCGGTCGAGCGCAGTCGCCCACCAGTCCAGCGCGCGTTCGTGTGCGTCTGGCGCGAGTGTCGCGGACGCATCGACAATCGGATCCAGCAGCTCCGCGGCGGCGCCGTAGTGTTCCTCGTAATACAGCAGCGCGGCGAGACCGACCTGCAGCTCGATGCGCTCGCGCGGATCGAGCGCCCGTGAATCGACGGCGCGCAGTTCGGTCCGCGCGCTTTCGAGCTCGTCGACGGCAGTCGTTTGACGGTAGCGTTCGAGGTGAATCCGGCCGGCGACGAGGCGCGCGGCGGAGGCCACGGACGGGTTGGCGAGCGCCTGACGGGCCGCCACGAGGGCGGCATCCAGCTTGCCCTCGTTATAGAGGCGGCGCGCCGTTATCAGGGGATCCTGGCCGCGCCCCATGGCAATCGCCGGATCCGCCTGGAGTGTCGCCACGACCAGGAACAGGAGCGCGGCGCGGAGGGGCATTGCCGCGATTATAATTACATTCGATGGTGGAGCCGACCGTCATTGCGCGGTCAGAGCATTCGATTTCCCGCCGCGACATAGATCCCGACGCGCTCAAAGTCCTGTACCGGCTCCACGAACACAAATACGTGGCGTATCTCGTGGGCGGCAGCGTCCGCGACCTGCTGCTCGGCCGCCGCCCCAAGGACTTCGACGTCGGCACCTCCGCGCATCCGCACCAGGTCAAGAAGCTCTTCCGCAACTGCTGGATCATCGGCCGCCGCTTCCGGCTCGCGCACGTGAAGTTCGGGCCGAAGACGATCGAAGTCGCGACGTTCCGGCGTCAGGTCGATCCTTCCGAGCTGCCGCCGGACGCGGCGGAGACCGACGAAGTGCTCGAGGCCGTGCCGGAACCACCGCTCCCCGAGGACGCGAGTGTCGAGGAACAGATCCAGTCCGAGGGCACGCACCTCGCGAAAGTCCGCGCCCACGACCGGCTGATTCACCGCGACAACACGTTCGGTACGCCGGAAGAAGACGCGTTCCGGCGCGACTTCACGATCAACGCGCTGTTCTACGACATCGCATCGTTCGCGATCATCGACTACGTCGGCGGCCTCAAGGATCTCGAGAACCGGTTGATTCGATCGATCGGCGATCCCGGCACGCGGTTTCTCGAGGATCCCGTCCGGATGCTGCGCGCGGTCGTGTTCGCGGCGCGGCTCGACTTCACGATCGACGAGCCGATCCTCGAAGCGTTCGAAACGCACCGCCACGAGATCGGCCGCGCGGCCCCCGCGCGTCTCATGGAGGAGTACTTCAAGATCCTCCGCTCCGGTGTCGCCGAGAAGACGTTCCGGATGCTAAAGCAGACGCGGCTCCTGCGGGAAATGACGCCGGAGCTCGATCCGGCGGGGCCGGCGCTATGGGAATCGCTGGCGCGCCTCGATCGCTACCGGCAGCGGTTCGCGGCGCCGCCGGATACGCTGACGAACGCGATCCTCGTCGGTTCGCTCCTCGTACCGCTCGGACTTGCAGGTCCGCAGCGCCGGTTCTCGGCGGATCCGCTCGAACGGCGCATCGAGCTCGGCATGCTGCCGATTCCGAGGCGCGACGTCGAGAGGCTGCATCAGATCCTGGCCCTCCAGCCGAGGCTGATGGACCTGCGCGCCCCGTTCCGCGCGCAACGTGGACTCCTCCATCGGCACGTGCTTGATGAAGCGCTCAGGTGGCTGGAGCTTCACGCGGCGCAGCCGGACGTCCTCGAGCACTGGCGGACGCTGCGGGCGCAACCCGCACCCGGAACCGCCGCGCCCGACGCCGAGACTGCCGGCAATGTGGACGGCCGGTTGCCATTCCGCAGACGGCGCCGGCGTCGGCGCCGCAGGGCGCCATCAGCGGCGCCGCGGGAATAGTCAGCGAATCGGACGGATATATAGATCTTTGAAGCGCATCCGCCCTTCGCCGCCCGCATGGAGCTGGAGCGCGATGATGCCGTCGGAGAATTTCGGTGCCGGATCCGTGTAGTCGAGCGCGAGCACGCCGTTCACCCAGGTCATGATGTGGTTCCCGCGCACCGAGAACCGCACGTCGTTCCACTCGCCAACCTTCATCGCGGCCTCCCCCTCGGGATTCGGCCACACGATCCACTGCCGGCCGCCGGTCTCGTAGAGTCCGCCAGTGTGCATGTTCGGACGCGGATCGACTTCGACCTGCACGCCGTTTATCGACGTGCCGTTGATTGAGGCGTGGTAGAAGATGCCGCTGTTGCCCGAGCCCTCCGCCTTGAACTTGCCGCGCATCTCGAAGTCCTTGTACGTCGCCTCGGTCCCGAGATAACCGTATTCCTTCGTGACCGCCTGTCCCAGGATCTCGCCGTTTTCGACGGTCCACTTCTCCTCGCCGTAATTCTTCCAGCCGGTGAGGTCCTTGCCGTTGAACAGCGGGACCCAGCCTTCGTCGGGCTTCTGCGCCTGCGCGGACGGATGCAGCTCGCGGATCCGGATATTGCGGAACGCCGCCCAGTCGCCGTGATCCTGGATGCCGATGTGCCCGCGGCGTGCTTGCGCGTAGCGCGGATGATCCTTGAACTTGCTCGCCGCGACCAGCCGCTTCCACTCGTCGGTCCACAGCTCGTACTTCACGATCAGCGCGCCGTTCAGCCAGTGCTCGACATGGCTGCCGTCGACGACGATTCGCGTCGTGTTCCAGGTGCCGGCGGGCTTGGTGGCGTCGCGTCCCGGCGGCTGGAGATCGTAGTTTGCGGCGGTCTTCTGCGTTGGCTTCAGCGGCGACGGGTACCCGCGATCGTCGATGATCTGGTATTCGGGCGCGGCGGTCCACATCTCGGGGTCGGCGGCGCTCTCGTCCAGTCGATAGAAGATCCCGGTGTTCGCGCCTTTCGCGATCTTCCATTCGAGCGTGAGCTCAAAGTCGCCGAACTCCTCCAGCGAGACGATGTCCCCCGCCTTGTCGACGCGTGTCAGCGCGCCATCGACCACCTTCCATCCGGCAGGAATCTCCTCCTGCTTGAATCCGCGCCAGCCGGCGGTGCTCTTGCCATCGAACAACGGCCGCCAGCCGGAGGAGGAATCGGGAGCTGATGCGGAAGGCGCCGCGAGGGCGGTGAGCGTGAGGACTGCCAGGACTCTGATCATCATTTGGCGACTCCGAGCGACGGAAATCCGGTGCCCCCGTGGCACCGCGATAGCCTAGACCGAGCGCGATGCGAACGCAAAGCGCACCTAGGTGGACTGTAATGAACTCAGATGCAACAACTTACAGGCCTATATCTTTTTCTTTTCTTTTCTTCCCGCTAGGCGTATAGATTTCGCGGTACATCCCGGGCCGGTGCGTCGGCTCGGGACGGGCGCGGATTTCCGGCGTTTCGCGCGCCTTAACTTGGAGGAGGAGGAGTTGTGATCCACGTTTTTCGCAGGGCTGGGTGTCGCTGGTGGCAAGTGGCGACACTCACGGTTGTGACGCTCGCGCTGACCGCATCCGCGGGGCTGGCGCAAATTCTCTATGGCAGCGTCGTTGGCGTAGTGAAGGATCCGCAAGGTGCAACGGTGCCCGGCGCCACGGTCACCATCGTCAATAAGGAAACGGGGCTCACGAAGGAAACGACGACGGACGCGGATGGCGCATTCACCGTCAACAACGTGCTGCCGGGTCCGTATGATGTGAAGGCGACGCTTCAGGGATTCCGCGAGAGCGTCCGCAAGGACGTCCCGGTCACAATCGGGCAGATCTCGCGCGTGACCGTTGCGCTCGAAGTCGGATCGATAAGTGAGACCGTCACCGTCGTATCCGACACGCAGTTGCTGCAGACCGATAAGGCGGACGTGCATACCGAGCTGAAGTCGGCGGAAATCGTCGCGATGCCGCTCAACCGGTTCCGCAATTACCAGGCGCTGATGAACCTCGTGCCGGGAACGACGCCGATGGCGTTCGGTAACGCGGAAACCGACACGCCGGCGCGGTCGCTCGCGACCAACGTCAATGGCCAGGTGAACACGAACAACACCACCCGCACTGACGGCGCCACGAACATGAACATCTGGCTGCCGAACCACAACATGTACATCTCGCCGGCCGAGACGGTGGATACGGTCAACATCTCGACCAGCAGCTTCGACGCCGAGCAGGGGAACGCCGGCGGTGCCGCGGTGACCGTCGTCACGAAGTCCGGCACCAACGTGTTCAAGGGGTCGGGGTTCGAGTACTACAACAGCGACAAACTCAACGCGACGCCGAGGTTCTTCAGCGCAGGTGAGGTGCCGCCCAAGCTGCCGTTGAAATCGAACACGTACGGCGGGACGCTCGGCGGGCCGATCTCCAGGAACAAGCTCTTCTTCTTCGGTTCGTTCGAGGGCTTCCGCCGCAGCCAGAGCACGTTTCAGAATTTCAGCGTGCCCGACGCCAAGCTGCGGTCAGGTGATTTCAGCGGCGCGGTCAATACAAACGGCACCATCCAGCAGATTTACGATCCGGCCACGGGCACGTCGAACGGCGTCGACCGGACCCAGTTCAGCAACAACGTGATCCCGACCAACCGGCTGGATCAGATCGCGCTGAAGGTCTTGGCGCTGTTTCCGATCCCCAACCAGGCGGGCATTGGCGCGGGCGGGCTGACCAACAACTATCGCCGCCGAGAAGACCGGACGTTCAAGCGCGACAACATGGATGGCAAGGTGAACTGGAACCGGACCTCTGCGAACCAGATCTGGGGCAAGTTCAGCTACATGAACGCCGTTGTTGACGACCTGACCAACTACCTCGGACCCGATCCGAACGCATCGGGCGACGGCGGATTCACGAAGGTCTACCAGGCCACGGCCGGCCAGACATGGACGCTGTCGCCGACGCTGCTGATGGATGCGACGTTCGGCTTCGGCCGCCAGGATCAGCACGTGTTCGGTCCGGACTTCCAGGCCGGCAACTATGGCTTGACGACGCTCGGCATCCCCGGAACGAACGACCAGGGTTCGGGTGACGCTCGGTACGCCGGCTATCCGCGATTCGACACAGGCTTCAGCGCGCTCGGCAATCGCGATGGTTGGAACCCGATCTTCCGCGACGAGCGCACGTACTCGCTGTCGACGAACGTGAGCAAGATGAAGGGACGTCACGATATCCGCGGCGGATATCTGATGAACTTCTTCTATCTGGATCACTGGCAGCCGGAAACCGGCAACCCGCGCGGGCGCTTCGAATTCAGGGGCCAGACGACGGCGCTCAACGCGACGGGAGCCCAGGGGCAGAATTTCTACAATCAGTTCGCCTCGTTCCTGCTGGGAGATGTCGGAATCGCTTCCAAGAGCGTGCAGAACGAACTGATGACTGCGCGCGAATGGCAGCACTCGTTCTTCGTGCGCGACCGCTGGACGCCGACCGGCAAGCTCACATTCGATCTCGGCCTGCGGTACGAGCTCTATCCAATCATGCATCGCGCGGACGGCCGCGGCGTCGATCGTCTTGATCTCGCCAACCCGGATTTCAACAAGCGACTGGACGTGCTGATCGCGGGCCGTGGCGACAACCCACAGAACAACGGCATGGAAATGAGCTGGGACAATCTCGCCCCGCGGCTCGGCGCGATCTATCGCCTGAACGAAAAGACGGTATTCCGTACCGGTTACGGGCTGACCTATAACGCGACACCATGGGCGCGCGCGGTGCGTGGCGATAACGACTATCCGATCACGATCGCGGCCAGCTTCCCCAACGTGGACACGTTCGGCTTCTCGCGGACGCTTGCGCAGGGCATCCCGACGATCGTGCCCCCCGACCAGAGCAGCGGCCGTATCCCGCTCGACCGGAGCGCGGCCGAATATACGCCGGAGATCGATAACGTCGATCGCGGATACGTGCAGACATGGAACGTCGCGTTCGAGCGGCGTGTCATGTTCGATACGTCGGTGGACGTCGCTTATGTCGGCGCCAGGGGCACCGGCGGTTACGCGGCACTCGACGTCAATGCGCCGACCGTGCTCGGCACCGGCAACCAGGGGCGCCCGTTCTTCAGCCTCATCCACCCGGGTGACAGTCAGGGTCGCATCAACGAAATCAACTCGTGGGGCGATCGGCTGAAAACGAACTACCAGTCACTGCAGGTCTCGCTGAACAAGCCGTTCACGCACGGGCTGCTGTTCAAGGGAGCCTACACGCTCAGCAAGTCGAAGAACGAGAGCGACAACGACGGTCGCGCGACGCTTACCTGGAACACACCGAGCGAGTTGTACCGCAACTACGCGCCGGCCAGCTTCGATCGGCGGCACAACTTCCAGATGGGGTTCGCGTACTCCCTGCCCTGGCAGAGCGCTGGCCATCACGACAACATCGTGAGAGCGCTCATCAACGACTGGCAGATCAACGGGCTGTTCGCGGCGTTCAGCGGCACGCCATTCACGGTCACGGCGAATGGCGACGCCTTGAACACGCCCAGCAACCAGCAGACTGCTGACCTCGTCGGAACTTACTCAGTCCTCGGCAATATCGGTGCCGCCGGCAAGTGGTTCGACGCGGCGGCATTCGGGCAGCCGACCGGCGTGCGGTTCGGCAACACGAACCGCAACCAGTTCTACGGCCCCGGCGGCTACAACCTGGACTTCTCCGTGTTCCGCGCGTTC